>JAHEYX010000114.1 GCA_023251415.1 Chitinophagales bacterium | reverse complement strand
GTTTGTGGCTGCATTAAATTGATAGAAATTATCGCGGAAACGATCGGCTAATTTTTGTTCTAATGAACCATAACCAATCGTATGCATATTACCGGTTACATTCACCGTTCCTAAATCAGCCAATTTAATATCAGTACGAATTAAAGCTGCATAACCGCCTTGTTCATGAAAACCATCCAAACGCAATTCATTAAACCATAGTTCTGCACATTTAGAAGCAGCATCATCATCCCCAAAAATAGTACTTCCGCGTTTCGGGTTACGAACACCCAGCATCACTGTTTTTAATAATCCCAAATTTGGATTACCAACAATGGTAAGCATTACTCCACTAGCCAATTTAATGATGTATGGAGAAGTTGCTGGTTTGCCCGAAGCATTGCGTTTTTGTTTTAATACCGATAAAGAATCCAATTCCAATAAGATTGAATTTACATCCGGCCATACTACGTTTTCATCGCTGGTACCGGCAGGCGTAATTTTCAATGGAACGGCGTATTCATAATAGTTTTCACTGAAGTCACTTCCCAAACGTATAAAACCATACATATCGTGATCGGCTAGGGGAGCAGAACCGGTAACTGATTCAGCATGCACGAACATTTTAATTCGTTTAAAAGTACGCACATCCAAATTCAGGGTTTTGTATACTGCACGTGCATCGCCATCTTTCAAATTACAAACTTGAACCGATAAAGATTGTTCATTCTCTTTTACATTGGCTTGACTGGTTAATTTCAAGGTACGTTGTATGCCCGGAGGAATAACATAACCAACCGGTTGACGGGTGGCATTTTCTTCTAAGTTTACCGAAGTGACATTAAAGTAAGTATCTCCACCATGATCATTGGAGATGATTTCACCCGGCGTAGCTAATGAGAAATTATAACGACGCCATTGGTTACGTACCAATTCCAATTTAGCAAAACGCAAAATCAAGGAATCGCTGAAACCGGTTAAATACATACGCATGAAACGTATCGATTTAAAATCGGCAATGGCTCCAACTTTCTTTTCGTAACTGTGAATTGGAATTTTAAATTGGTAATAACGAACCGGAATATCAGCCGTACCGTCTTTTGATTTAACGGTGGTATCACGAATATCATTGATAAAGTTAGTACCAATGCTCATGTTCGGACTAAAGTGTACACGGTATTGGAAATAATCTTCCGACTCACTCAACGAATTATCTTTATTAATATCTTCCGTTTCGGGAATATTGGTGGCGGCTGTTGAATACGATTCCGGCGATTGTTTATCGGTAGGTGAGTTGCCTTGTGGGTTATTAAAGCGTTTGTAACGTTCGAGAATGGGCTTTTTGGAGTTGTCATAATCCGAACCACGGTAATAATGGTAGTCATCATTTGAAGGATCGGCTTCAGCAGCGGCACGTGCATAACTTCCAACAGGCAATGAGTTAAGGTAAGCTGCATAAACAACACGTTCCGAATCATCGTTCATACCATCATAACCAACATCTTGCAATAAGCGAACGTTATCATCGTTATCAAATGTATTGGTGATGGGTTGTTGATTGGTTGGCACATACCCCCATAAGGTGCGTTGTTTGCCACTTAAATCATCGGCAGTTTTAGGCATTCCATTTTCATAAAACTTACGCGAATCTTTAAGGATATCTTCACTAACAGTACCCAAGTTAAAATACAAATCACCGATATTGGATTGGCTGGTTCCACCTTGTGAATACGGATCCATTACCCAAAATTGTATGAACTCAATGTTGGAAGCTTCGAAATCACTGTAATCAATACTTCTGGTAATACCGCCCCAGCGACGTGACGGGTTTTGCAAAGTACCGTCCGGATTAATTCCGCTTGCATCAAAATTATATGGGCCGCGATGCAAAGGGTTATAGAAAATGTCGAGTGTAGTTAGTGTTTTAGGAACACCGGGTTCTAATTCCTTTTTAGGGAATAAATCTGAATTTAAAATTTCACGAACAAACAAATTTGATTGTTCGGTATTATCGGTTAGGTTGGATGGAAATCCATTTCCGGGACGAGTGAAATACGGATCAATATTATACCAACCAATTTTAGCACGATTATAACCGTAAGCTAAAGTATTCAATTTAGACTCCGGAAATAATTCGGCACCACCGGCACCTTTAGTGGCATCTTGTGGTGTACTTGAAAGATTCCAGGCACTACTTGGGAATTTTAAATCGTAATTACTTTGTGCGCCTTCAAAATCGTCGATATAAACTTGACCAGTTTTACCAATGGCATTCGAGTGGCCCGGATTTAATTTAGCAACCTCAGCGGTTAAAGTTACATTCGATTTTGTTTTGGTAGAATAGAGTGGTAATTTATCCAATACTTTTGTAATGAATTTACTGTCTTTATTAAAGTGAAAATCACTTCCAATAATTCCATTACTAATTGGATCATCACCAACTAATACTTTTTGTGTAAACGGACGTTCATTCAAATGTAACCACGTTGCACCAACGCTAATATCCTGATTGACATAATAATCTAAACGTGTTCCTAAGAATGTTTTTACTTGACCAAGTCCAAAGAAGGCATTGTTTTCAAATTTGATTTTAATGGGTTGACCACTGTTTAAAATACCTTCATTTAAAATTTTAACACGGCCTAAATTATAATCTACCGAGTAATCGATGTTTTCTTTTAAATCTTGACCGCCCGAGGAAACTTTTACAGAACCACTTGGTAAATTGAAGGCCCCTAAATAAATATCCGAAGCTGAAGATGATTTGTAAGATCCTTTAATATTGAATCGATTTTTCTCCGGAAACTGTTGGGCTTCGGTTTTCGTTTTATCATACAATTCTTGATAAACATAATGGCTGGCAATGAACTGATCGTCTTGATTGGGTTGAAACTTACTTCTTAAATCACTACCGAAGGGTTCAATCACCGGAAATATCATACGACCATTTTGAGGAATGATAGTTACATTCGGAACAAAGTCAAAAACCCCATCTGCAACCGGATCATTTTGATTGTTCAAGCGATCTAAGTTTAATAAACGAATAAGCGGAATACCGGTAATACTTCCTTCATTAATAAATCGTTTTTCACCACCACCGGCATACGAATAAGTAACATCAAGTTTAAAATCGGTTGGACTTAATTGATAGGCGCCTAATGAGTAAATGTTTTTCATCATCAACTTCCACATAGGGAAAGCTGTATTTTGCGATTGCCCTTTCAATAATTTCAAGAACAATACGTTTTGGTCAATAACTACAGGAGCTGGAGTTCCGGTTCCACTTCCGGTGCTTGTTGGATCAGAAGTATTAACCGTTGGTAAGTCTTGAGCAAATTCACCCACTTTATAGGTCTTTCCATTATAGGTGTATTCATAAGCAACAGCTAAAACATCACCCGGATTTAAAGTGGTTTGAATGGATATAAAACCCAATTGTGGATATAAGGTATATTCGGTTGCTGCTAATTTTTTAGCATAGGTTTTGGCATAAACCAATAAGTTCTTTTCGCTTGGGTCAATTACGTGTCCTTGCGTAATTTCATTTACAACGGTGTTGGTATTTCTACAATTGGGATTATTTTTCAATTTACCATAAAGCCGATTGATCCCATTACGAGGAAGTGTATCTCCGGCCAATGGAATACCTAAAGTAGATTGATAGGGGAGCCCTTCACCCATATCCATGAAAGCCACCACGTCACGAACGTTTTCGGTAACACCGGTTTTATTGGTAACCCAAACTTCAATTCGTGTAACATTGATACCGGATTGAATAATGGGTAAATGACTCAACCATTTATTGTAATGATCTCTGAAAAACTGACTTAAGAAGAAGTGTTTGTTTTCTTCATATTGATCGGCTTGAATTGAAAAGGTTTGCGTTTGCGCACCACCTTGAATATTGATTTCCTCTGATTTTGATTTTTGTTGGGAGGCAATTGCAGTCACTGTTAATCGACCAAATTGCAAAGCCGTTTTAATACCGAACAAACTTTGGTTACCTGTAATCAAGGAATTGTTCAATGGCAAACTAACGTTACCGGCTTCCAGTTTTTTCAAAATTTCATCTTCCTTTCCGGAGTAATCAAGTTTGATTTGATTTTCAAAATCGAATGTTGCTTGGGTATTGTAATTGGTTACTAATTTTAGTTTATCACCGATTTTACCCACCACATTCATATTGATGTTCATGTCAAAATCAAATCCGCCCTGTTTTTTGGCAGCTTCAACTAAAGTAGGATTTTCAACGTGTTGACGATTAATACCAAACGTCATTTCAACGTTACCGGAAGGACGAATATCCACTTGACTGCCCCCAAACAAGCGATCTGCCAATTTACCACCCATATACATTTTCGGTATCGCACTATTATTGACGATAAGGTTATTGGTACTGTTTTTTTGTTTCCAATAATCACGTTGGTCTTGATCGTATTGGTATTTAATAAACTCTTGGAAGGTCATGTAGGTAGGCGGACGGTATTGCATGCCCCCTATAGTTTCAGTCAGCACATATTTATTGGTTACCGGATCATATTCTACTTTTTGAACAATATTGCTTGGGTTATTTAAATCTACACCGGGTTGGTTATTGTTTTGTAAAAAGTTGCCAGGTTGATCATGCAATGGAAATTTTAAAGAATCATCTTCTGTAAAGAACACACAACTTTTAGCACTGTAAATAATGGTATTCGTGCGTGCAGCGGCCATTTGGAATGTGGTTAACAATCCAACGAAAAGTGAAGCCAATAAAACGAGAAAACGATTTTGCATGTACGTAATAATCAATCCTTCTGTTAAATAACTAACTTGTTTACAAGGCAATAAATATCAATTTCAACACTAAACGCCAAAGCAAGTGCTTTAGTATAGGTAGAATTGCCATCAAGGCCATAATTTTGTTCGTTATTTAATTTTTTCAAAAGTTACATCATTTTTAAAGTCCACTTTATCATCTCTTCAGCAGTTTGAACATCAGGTTTTGTTTTGAGCATCTTTTGCAAGCCTGCATCAGCCTGAGGTCTACTGAATCCGAGAGCTAATAAAGCAGCCAATGCTTCCTGACGAGGAGCAGCGCTGGCAAAAGTTGCAAAACCGGCTGTAGGCTTAAGATCTCCGGGCTTCATCATTTTATCTTTTAATTCCAAAATGATTCTACGGGCTGTTTTAGGGCCTATACCTTTAATCTTTTCAAGCACTACGGCTTGTTCGTTAACGATTGCCTGTTGTACCTCTTCAGGCGGCATTGCTGACAATACCATACGTGCAGTGGAAGGTCCGACTCCAGAAATGCTGATTAAATGCAAAAATGTTTGTCGTTCAATTTCATCTGCAAAACCGTATAAGGTATGTGCATCTTCATTAATGTGTAAATGTGTAAAGATTTTACATGCAGTAAGGGTTTGGATTTTAGAATATGTATTTAAGCTAATATTCACATGATAGCCCACGCCATTAACTTCCATTATGACATAGGTAGGTGCTTTTTGCGTCAATTCTCCTTTTAAGTAAGCAATCATTTAAAGTTGAAAATCATGTAGTTGTTGCTCAGTCACTCGTGCTGAACTTTAAAATATTTCTCCAAACATAAAGTTTTTTTCAGACATACGAAAGAAAAAAATGCAGACAAAATTATTTGTTCAATTTTCCAATGTAAACCCAGTCCCCCCAAATGTTTTTGCAGCTATGTTCCTTGATTTGTATGGCATGTTGCAAGTACTCTTTTACCGGATAAAAATTGATGTGCATGTCCATGGTATAATAATAGTATTTCTGACAAGGTGTAACGATGAAGAGCATCTTTTTAGCTACGCGTTTCAACTCGGCAACGGCTAATGGCACATCCCGCAAATGCTCGATCGTGTGATGACAAGTAACTATATCAAAAGCATTGTCCGGAAATGGCAAACGCTCAATATTACCTTGTACATAATCAATACCGGTTAAGGGTAAGGAATCATACACATCACATCCGGTTAATTGGGCTTGCTTTTTATGCTTTTGCACTTGTTGTAACCAAAAGCCTCTACCACAGCCCACATCCAATAATCGAAGTTGCTCATCCGGAATCTGAGCAAGCATATAATCAATGCTTTGTTGATTCATATCGGTAGGGCGATCGGTTGCCAAACAATCCAATTCCCGATAACTTTGTTCATACTCTTCCTGGCTCATATCATACACTTTGGATTTAAAATCCATGTATAAATCAACCTTTTTGCCTTTATACCAAATGTAAAAGAAGGGATACATAAACCACCGGCTGTCGCGTATTACAGGTGGTATACATTCGTCTAAGATATAGCGAATGGTATTCGTGATATTTCTATTCATGTAAAAATTTTAAGTTAGTGGTTGCGGTTTGTTAAGCTTATTCTACCCAATCTGCAATAAACACATTGGTATCATGTCCGCCTCCATTATGTCTATTACTGCTGAAAACAAGTTTTTTACCATCGGGGCTGAACATTGGAAAGGCATCAAAACCACCATCGTGCGATATTTTTTCTAATCCGGTACCATCCAAGTTAACAAGGTAAAGATTGAATGGAAAACCACGTGGATACTCGTGATTGGAAGAAAAAATAATCTTCTTGCCACTCGGATGAAAAGCCGGAGCCCAATTGGCATTACCTAAATGCGTTACCTGATGTACATCACTTCCATCCACATTAGCAACAAACACTTCCATTTGCGTTGGAGCAACCATATCTTGACTTAATAAGCTTTTGTATTCAGCAATGGCTTCCGGAGTAGTAGGACGAGAGGCTCGCCAAACCAGTTTTGTACCGTCAGGAGAGAAAGTAGCACCACCATCATACCCTAAGGTATTCGTAATCTGCTTCACATGGCTTCCGTCAAGATTCATAGTATATAAATCGATATCTCCGTTGCGGGTGCTGGTAAATACAATTTTATCCCCTTTTGGAGAAAGGGTTGCTTCGGCATCATAACCCGGAGTACTGGTTAAACGCTTACGAACATTGCCTTTCAAGTCAGAAACGTAAATATCGTAATTGGCATACAATGGCCAAACATACTTTTTTAATACCTTACGATCCGGAACTGCCGGACAAGTATCAGCTCCCATGAAAGTACTGGCGTATAAAATCAAACTATCACCGGGCATGAAATAACTGCAGGTGGTTCGCCCTTTACCATTGCTTAAAGGATGTAATTTGCCATCTTTAATATCCATCCAAAAAATTTGATCGCAAGCTAAACCGGCTGACGGATGCGTAATTTGCATCGTTAACAGTTGGTTATTATTACTAAAATAAGCCTCGGCATTATCTCCACCAAAGGTTAATTGATGGATGTTTTTTAAATGAATTTCTTGATCAAAACGCAAGGAATCAACACTTTCGGTTGAATTTTTTACGGGTTCATGAACCACCATAAAGGAGAAAAAACAACCGATAAGCAATAATGCTAAATATTTCATTCGTTTAAATTTGAGGCACAAATATAGGGGCTAGAATTTAAATTTCGCTTATTCGAAAGCCTTTTATCAACGCAGTGGGCAGGAATGGAACAGCTAAAGAAGTTCTCATACGATTAAAAAACAGCTTTCAATACTTGTAACGATTCATTTAAATCATTCATGAATTTACCTTGTTCGGCAATGGTGGCTAAAAAGTACTGCATTTGCGCAAAATAAGTATCTGCACCGGTTTGTGCCGATTGGAAACAAATTAAACCATTGCAGGTTACCGTGTTTTCAAGTAAATCAACTTTAAATGTTGCGCTGTCGGTTACTATTTCCAATTCACGCTTTTTATCACGGCGGAAATAATTCAAACTGATATAAGTAAAAAACGAACCATAGTCTAACACGTAATGTGCTGAATCAATCGCATCAATTCCTAAATTAGACTTATTCTTAAAAAATGAACGGGTACTGTTTGGTATACCAAAAATATAGAGACAATAATCCAATTCGTGAATCATGTCAAGATGTACACCGCCTCCCAATGCGGCTTGTGAAGAGTAAACGGCTTTGTAAGATTGACCAACACGCCAATCCGGTAAGTACGAACCGCAATAACAATTTACTTCTTCAATTTTAGGCTTTTCTGTAGCAATTTTTTGTTGAATAAATTGAATGGCAGCTAAAAAACGCAGGTTACAAGCTACATATACCGGTACTTTAATTGCGCTTAGCAGTTCAGCTGAATAGGATAAATCATGAACAACCGGTTTTTCAACAAATAAGGGCACACCAAATTGAGCAGCTTTCTTTATACTTTCGGCATGCGCAACCGTTGCATTGGCAATAATAATGAAATCAGGCTTTGCAGTAATTTCAGACCAATCGAAAACAGATTGAATACCGGGTACCGCTTCTGCCGTTTTATTCGAACGCAAAGCAGTAATTTCAACCGTAGGAACAAGCTGTTTTAATACACCGGCATGTCGTTTACCGATAGATCCCAAACCAATTAGTAAGACTTTCATTGTATAAGAAAAAGCGAAAATAAGGAAAAGATAATAAGCTTAGCAAATAAATGCAGCAGGCTTAGTGTACCGCAACGGTTAAAACTTTTGTAGTAAAAAGTCTGTTATCCGAACGTTTAAATTGTTGTGGGGCAATAACTACAAGGCCGGTATCCAG
>JAHEYX010000113.1 GCA_023251415.1 Chitinophagales bacterium | reverse complement strand
GGATGCAACATTCCTTCTTTCTTGATTTGAATTAGAAACTGCCCTTGTTTATCTATGGTTTGTAAATTCTCGGGGCCGCGAATATCACGTTCACAAAAAGGCGCGTGCTCCATTAATTGCCCGTAGGTGCTCAAATACCGTTTTGGAAAACGAATTGGCGTATACGACTCTACAAACAATAAACGATTTGCGCTTGTTTTAAATTCAATTTGATAGATGGTGCCGCGCGGTATAACCAAATAATCACCATAACTAAATGGCAATTGTCCGTATTGGGTATGAAGCGTTCCCTCGCCTTCATGAATGAACAGCAATTCATCAGCATCTGCATTTTTGTAAAAATAATCGCTTGTACCTGATTCAGGGGCGGCCACACCAACTAATACATCATTGTTCATCAACAAATAAGTACGACTGGCTAAGAAATCGGCAGCCGGCTTAACTTTAAAAGTTTCAAGACAACGGTGACGCAAGGGTTGTTGAGCTGCTTTTTTAGGTGCAACAGCTATTGGATTGCCGGCTTCTAAAATTTCGGTTGGCGGATGGCAATGATACAGCAACGAATAATTGGATGAAAATCCTTCAGTACTAAATAATTGTTCAGCATAAAGTCCGCCATCCGGTTTACGAAACTGGGTGTGTCGTTTATGAGGTATTTGTCCTAAACTCTTATAATGTGGCATGTTAGTGGTGCTTTTTTTACAAAGATAAAAATAGCTTTATGACTTCTAAAAAATTCTATTCTACGTCTTTTAATTCATAGCCACTTACCATGGCGATAAAATTTTTCCATCCCGCTTTAATCACCATGGCCAAATGAATTACAAAAAACACCAAATACCCGATAGTAAGCACAAAGTGAATTACTCGAGCTGCTTCATAACCGCCACATAATGCGGTTATCCATTTTACTTGCACCGGCTTAAAGATGGCAATTCCACTGATGACAGATAATATTCCCATTACAATAATCAAGGTGTAGGCAATTTGTTGCGCCGCATTGTATTTTTTTTCGGGTAATGGAGTCTTACGTAATTTTAAATCGAACAGTACAACTTGAAAAGCTTCTTTCAAGGCCCCTTTTCCGGGCACCAATAATCGCCATTCCCCACTCCATAACGTATAAACAACGTAAGCAATACCGTTGAGGAAAAACAACCACATCACCGCAAAATGCCAAGCCATACCTTCTGCCAAATGATATGGAATGTGAAAAAAGTTATAAAACCAATTCGGGAAAAATTTAAGAACAGTATAGTTGCCGATTTTGATGGCATAAATTCGATTGGCCCAGTAAATGAGTAAACCACTCCAAATCATCAAACCTAACAAGGGAAAGTTTATCCAATGCATCCAACGTGTTGCTAATGCATGCTTAAGAATCAGCTTTTTCATTTAACGAAGATAGTAGTTCTGTTGTAGAATCCTAACGCATAGCACAATGCGTACTCTTATCGGTTGTGCAAGTCGCTGAATTTTAGCTTACAAATTCAACAACCTAATAATAATCAACTTTCAGAATCATAATTCTATCTTATATTTGCCCATCGTTACTAAATTCTTAACTCTATGCTTCCTAATACCGACCTCGTTACGCTCAATGGTTATATCAATCAACAAGAACGCAAATTCCCAAAAGCAATGGGAAATTTGTCAGGTTTGCTCAGAAGTGTTGGATTAGCCGCACGTATAGTTAATCGCGAATTGAACAAAGCAGGATTAGCTGACATTTTAGGCGATTGGGGAACCACCAATGTTCAAGGCGAAACCGTAAAAAAAATGGATATTTTTGCCAACTCCCATTTTATAGCAGCGTTTAAACGTGGGCGTCGTTGTTGCGGAATTGTTAGTGAAGAAGATGAAGAATGGATAATGACCGATGAAGAAGGCGCACAATATTTAGTGTGTATGGATTCATTAGACGGCTCTTCGAATATTGATGTTAATGTTGGAGTAGGGACTATTTTTAGCATTTACCGTCGTTTATCGGCCGACCATCCGGTTAGTAAATTGGATTTTTTGCAAAAAGGAGCTGAGCAAGTAGCTGCAGGTTATGTTATTTATGGTACCTCAACTATGCTGGTCTATACTGCCGGAAGCGGGGTAAATGGCTTCACCTTAGATCCTTCAATTGGTGAATTTTGCTTATCGCATCCGGATATGAAGATTCCTGAAAACGGTTCTATCTTATCTGTTAATATGGGTTATGCAAAAACATTCCCGCAGGGCATCAAAGATTATATTGATTATTGCCTTGCCGAAGACAAATCCACTAAACGACCTTATAGCGTAAGATACATTGGCAGTATGGTTGCCGATATTCATCGTACGTTGTTGAAAGGAGGGGTGTTTATGTATCCTTCTTCAGCCGATGCACCAAATGGAAAATTACGCTTATTATACGAATGTAATCCATTGTCATTTATCATGGAACAAGCCGGAGGTATTGCCAGTAACGGTAAACAACGGATTTTAGAAATTACCCCAACTGATTTACACGATAGAACCCCAATTTATATGGGTTCAAAAAATATGATGGATAAATTATTGGCGCTATACAAAGGATGGTAAGAACTCCAATACAGCGCTTAATTAAAAGCCATACATCAACTGTATGGCTTTTTTTATTGCAGGTTTCTACTTCAAAAAAAATAGTAAAAAAAAGTAAAAAGTTGGCTATTTTTTTAATCTTAGCAAGCAAATACAATTTCATGAAACGCTTTTACATTTTACCACTATTGGCAGTTAGCTGTTTATGCCTCGGCTTTTTTTATATTTCTTCAACAAAAGAAGCCTTTACAGAAAATGAAGGTCCGCGTACATACCCCGGATTCTTTGAATATTGGAAAAAAATGCGAATTAATCCAACTACAGGCACCTTTAGCCTTAGTGATTATTATCAAGCCTATAGCTCCTATCGCGCCTTTGTAAAAAACATCGCCAACCAAAAAAGCTTAGGTTTAAAATGGGTGGATATGGGCCCTCACAATATTGGTGGACGTACACGAGCAATCTTAGTAGATCGCAATAATACGAAGCATATGTTTGCCGGTGGCGTAAGTGGTGGGTTATTTGAAAGTGATGATGCCGGTTATACTTGGCACAGTTGGAGCAACGTAGATACTATGACGAATATCAATATTAGTTGTTTAGCACAAGCTCCAAATGGTGATATCTACTTCGGTACAGGGGAATATACGGCTGCTTATCCGGGTTACGAATTCCCCGGTGCAGGTGTATTCAAATCAACGGATGGTGGGCAGTCGTTTCAACAAATTAAAATCACTAAAACCAGTGCTGTTGCGCAAGGCGGTAACTTTGCTTATATCAATGCCATTGCGTGTGATCCAACCAATTCCGATAAAGTATATTTAGCTACCAATACCGGTTTTTATGTTTCAGACAATGCTACTCGTAATCCAAAAGTTGCCGGTACTACTTTTGGTGACCCAAATGGAATTTTCTTTGGAAGAAGAAGCAATATGGCTACCAGCAGCAATTGTTGGGATGTGCAATGCGGTACAGATGGTTCTGTAGTTGCTGCACAAGTAGGTTCATTAAGTTCTGTAATGGTTTCAACGGATGGTGGTTTAACTTTTTCAGCAAGAAGCATCAAAAACGGAACTACTTTTCAGCAAATTCGAATCGCAGTTTCTCCTGCTGATCCAAATTATATTTATGTAGCTACATTATCCGGTGGTTACAGTGGTGGCGTGTATCGTTCTACCGATCGTGGTTTAACATTTACCACAATTGCTCCTCCATCCAGCGGTGGTAGCGGATTTAATCCTTATGGTAACCAAGGGTATTACGACATGTGTATTGCTGCTGCATTGAATAATAAAGACAAAATCTTTATTGGAGGAATGGGTGATGTATTTACATGGGAAAATAATAACACCGCTTGGTATAAAATCGGTTCCGGTTATTCTTATGGTGGTAACTCTAAATATTATTTACATCCCGATCATCATATTATTGTGGTTCATCCTACCAATCCGGATATAATTTATGTTGGTAATGACGGAGGTATTTATCAAGCTGATAATGTGCAAAGCAATGATTTAACCTTTCACAGTCGCAATAAAGGTTATAGCCCTACTCAATTTTATGGCATCGGTGTAAGTTCGTTTGGTGAACTCATTGGTGGTGCTCAAGACAATGGTACTAGTGTAAATGATTTTACCGGTATCGATCCTAAATATTGGCATGGCGTTATTGGTGGAGATGGATTTCAATGTGCTTGGTCGCATGCCGATCGCAAATTAATATTCGGAAGCTTGTATGGTGATAGCAACGGCGGTGGTACTGAATTGTATCGTTCGTTAAATGGCGGTATTTCTTTTTCAAGCAGTTTGTCAGATGCACATATCGCTCCTGAACCCGGCTATTTCTTAACGAGAATTTCATTACAAGAAAAACTAGGTCCAAATCCGATTTCTCGTTTATTTTATGCTACTAGCAACAATGTTTTTGTTTGCAACAATCCGGCAGGAACAGCACCGGTGTGGTACAAATTGTCGAACAACAGTATTACCAATGCTTACCGTATGATTTGTACGCCAGACGTAAGACACGTTTTCATTGGAACTGAAAACGGTGATGTATTTAGAGTTAGTAATTTAGATACGGCACACTACCCTCCTGCTTCTTATGTAAGCTTCAACCCAACTGCTGCCGGATTAATTACAACCAAAATTTATAGCAATCCGGGACGATTTATCACAGGAATAGCTGTTGATCCGATTCATCCCGACAGTATTGTTATCAGCATGTCGAATTACGGCTCTAGTAACTTTGCTGTACGTGTTGCAAATGCAGTTACATCAACCGGAACTTCAAATTCCATCGTTACACCAATACAAGGTAATTTACCACTGTTCCCTATTTATGATGTAGCCATCAATCCGTATCAACCCAATCAATGTATTGCTGGAACCGAATATGGCATTTTTACCTGTAATGATATCTATGCAGCCAATCCACAATGGCAAGAAGATAACAATGGATTCCCTCGCGTGCCTACCATGCAGTTAATTGTTTCTCCGGATACCAGCGGCAACTATTACTTATTTGCAGGTACACACGGACGTGGAGCCTTTTATACTAAAACCTTATGCGGTAACTGTCCGGCAATTGATATTTCAAACCCTAATGGTACAGTAGATTTATTACATCCAAGTACTGAAGGAATTCAAATTTATCCGAATCCTAGTACCGATAAGTTTTTTGTAAACACCTCTTCTAAAGTGAATGTACAAGTCTACTCCATGCGAGGTCAGCTTATTGGTGATTATGTTGCTGTCACGAAACAAACACCCATTGATTGTCAAAGTTGGAGTGCAGGATCTTATTTAGTTGTGATTCAACAAGACGGGAAATTAAGCAGTAAAACCTTTATTAAACAGTAGAAAGCCTGCTCCATTAAATACAAATTTAATATAGTTGATTTTACCCCACATATTACGATTATATACGTATTAAAAAAGACCTTAGCCGACCTATCTTTACATCACAAGGAAACAAAAAAAGTTTTTTCATGTGAATTTCAATAAACCCCGTAAGGTTTAAAAACGCCCATCAATGGCACAACATTTACCCCGTAAGGTAAAAACAGGCAACGAAAAATTTGCTTATTAGCATCAAAAGTCGTTGCCTGTTTCTTTTTAACACATTTCCTATTAAAGTTACACAATAGCAATGTAATTTAGCGCACCGAAAAAATGCTGCTAAACATGTCTTATTCTCCTACACAATTTAAAGGAACCGGTGTTGCATTAGTAACTCCCTTTCATGCTGATAAAACAATTGATTTTAACGCTTTAGAAAATATTGTAAACCATTGCATACAGCATGGGGTTAATTATTTAGTCGTATTAGGTACCACCGGCGAATCTCCGGTTCTTTCTGCCGATGAAAAAAATTCGATTTTTGAAGCAGTAGCCCGTTTTACTAATGGCCGAGTACCTTTGGTTGCCGGAATAGGTGGAAACAATACGGCTTTAGTGATAAATGAGATGCGCGAATTCAAACACCGTACTGCTTATTCAGCCTTTTTATCAGTAACTCCATACTATAATAAACCTACTCAAGCCGGCTTAATTGAACATTATGCAGCAATTGCCGGTATGAGCCCTTTACCCATCATATTGTATAATGTGCCCGGAAGAACAGGGGTTACCATGTTGCCTAAAACAACATTGCATTTAGCGCATACTTACAAAAATATTATTGCAGTAAAAGAAGCCTCCGGTTCAATGCAAGCTTGTTACGAATTGGTAAACGGTAAACCGAATAATTTTTTGGTATTAAGCGGTGATGATGATTTGGTGATGCCGCAATTGGCTTGTGGAATGGATGGTGTTATTTCGGTTGCTGCACAATGCTTCACAGCCGATTTTTGCAAAATGGTACAGGCGGCTTTGGATCAAGATATTGCCACTGCTCGCGGATTGCATTATAAACTAATAGCAGGGGTAAATTTATTGTTTAAAGAAGGTAATCCGGTTGGAGTTAAGGCGGCTTTACACCAACTAGGCTTATGCGAAAATCAATTACGCTTGCCTTTAGTACCGGCTTCAACCGAACTTTATACTGCCATTGCTGCGTTTCAAGCTAAAATTAAGGCTTAATTAGGTAGTTTCTTGCTCTAGCGCAAATCAACGGAATGTGGAGAAATTCACGGCTTTAAAGTGTACTTGCAGTATGAATTGTAGTACTTTTGCACCCACTTTTAAATTCCCGTTTATTCATGAGCGACAAAAAGATTCAATCGATATTAATTTCTCTTTATAATAAAGACGGATTATCGCAACTACTGCCTTTACTTAAACAACACCAAATCAAAATTTACTCCACCGGAGGAACCTACAATTACATTATTGAGCAAGGGTTTCAAGCCATTGAGGTTGAAAATATCACAGGTTACCCTTCTATATTAGGCGGTCGGGTTAAGACCTTACATCCTTCTGTATTTGGAGGAATTTTGGCCAGACGTTCAAACGATCAAGACGGAAGAGATTTGGAAATCTATGGCATACCTGAAATTGACGCTGTATTTGTCGATTTATACCCTTTCGAAGAAACAGTAGCCAGTACGACAGACGAAGCTGCTATCATTGAAAAAATTGATATTGGCGGTGTTTCTCTAATTCGTGCAGGGGCTAAAAATTATAAAGATGTGGTTATTATCCCATCGTTTAAGCAATTACCCCAATTAATGCACCTGCTAGCTGAGCAACAAGCCGTGAGTACTTTAGCTGATCGTAAACAACTGGCTATAGCTGCCTTTGGTGTTACCAGCGCTTATGATACCGCTATTCATCAATGGTTTAACCCTGCTACCGGTTTACGTTACGGTGAAAACCCTCATCAAACGGGCTCTTTTCGCGGTAATTTGAATGAATTATTTAGTGTTTTGAACGGTAAAGAAATTTCGTACAACAACTTATTAGATATCGATGCTGCTTTACAACTCATCATTGAATTCGATACGCCAACCGTTGCCATCATTAAACACAATAATGCTTGTGGCGCTGCTTCTGCTGCTACTCTAGTTGAAGCTTGGACGAAAGCCTTAGCGGGTGATCCTGTTGCCGCTTTTGGAGGTGTTGTGGTTTGTAATGAGAAAATTGATTTAACAACCGCCGAAGAAATTCATAAAATTTTTGTTGAAGTGATTATTGCACCAGGTTACGATGCAGCTGCATTGGCACTTTTAAGTGAAAAGAAAAATCGCATCATTATTCAACAAAACCAAGCATTTGTGCCAATCAAGCAACAACAAAGAACCCTCTTAAATGGCATATTGGTTCAAGATTATAATGCTGCAACCATTGACCAAGCTACACTGAAGCAAGTTAGCACTTTAGCAGCCGATGAAAAGACCATGCACGATTTAACCTTCGCCAATAAGTTGGTTAAACATCTTAAATCAAATGCTATTGCCTTGGTAAAAAACAATCAATTGATTGGAAGCGGTTGTGGACAAACCTCGCGTATTGATGCTTTAAAACAAGCAATACATAAAGCCAAGCAATTTGGTTTTTCGTGTGATTCGGCAGTGATGGCCAGTGATGCTTTCTTTCCATTTCCGGATTGTGTAGAAGAAGCCTATAATGCCGGAATACGTGCGGTTATTCAACCGGGTGGCTCAATTAAAGACCAAGCTTCCATTGATTTTTGCAATGCACATGAAATGGTGATGCTTACCACCGGCTTACGTCATTTCAAACACTAATTAGAACTACAGCTTCAGCCAAATAAAAAAGGCCGTTTATCAATGATAAACGGCCTTTTTTGAATTCTATAATTTAATTATTTCTTAGCAGCAGGTTTAGCAGCAGCAGCGGCAGCAGGAGCAGCAGCTTTAGCAGCGCCGGCAGCAGGTTTAGCAGCAGCTTCTTCTTGTTTCAATTGACGTGTAACGAATGCACTAACGATTGGATTGTTTGGTGCTGTTACAATATCAATACCGTCAAAATTAACGTCTTTTACACGGATATGTTTACCTAATTCCAACTCTTCAACGTTGATTTCTAAGTTAGCACGTAAAGCGTTAGGGAAAGAATTTACTTTCAATTTACGTAAACGTGGAATTAATTTACCACCAGC
>JAHEYX010000112.1 GCA_023251415.1 Chitinophagales bacterium | reverse complement strand
GTGTCCTATAAATTCATTGAGGCAATTACCTTAGAAGCCAATGCAGAAGGAGCTTCGGGCAAACCGGAAGATTTTCCGAATTACATGAATTTGTTTCAATTATTAGCAACGAATGCCTTGATTAACACCCCTGATCCAAATCCGGAATATTGGTTAGCCTATTATAAGATGACCACACGTGAAATTCAAGGAGCAACAGCTACGGTTGATGTAAAAGATGTGAACGGCTTACCAAAAATGAAATTTTCTACGGCAAGTATAGCCAATGATCCGATGGGCAGTTTCCGTGTTTATTTTGAATGGGATTTGGGCTGGCCACGTAAGTATACTCCGCCGCCAATTCCAACTACTTAAAAATAAAAAAGGCTGCTTGTTAAATCAAGCAGCCTTTTTTTATGGTTATTAAAATTCAGCATTTTTAGGATAACGTGGAAAAGGAATCACGTCGCGGATATTACCCATTCCGGTAACAAATAACACCAATCGTTCGAAACCTAAGCCAAATCCGGCGTGCGGACAAGTTCCGAAACGGCGCGTATCCAAATACCAATACATTTCTTCTTTCGGGATGTGCATTTCATCCATGCGTTGTTCCAGAATTTCCAAGCGTTCTTCACGTTGGCTGCCTCCCACTATTTCTCCAATGCCCGGGAATAAAATATCCATTGCACGAACCGTTTTGCCATCCTCATTCATACGCATATAAAATGCTTTAATGTCTTTTGGATAATCGGTTAAAATAACGGGCTTTTTAAAATGCTTTTCTACCAAATACCGTTCGTGTTCACTTTGCAAATCAACACCCCACTCTTCTACCAAATAGGCAAATTTTTTCTTTTTATTTGGAGTCGACTCTTTCAAGATTTGAATCGCTTCGGTATAGGTTAAACGCACAAAATCATTACTCACTACGAAGTTCAAGGAATCCAATAAACTCATTTCGCTTCGTTCGTTGGTTGGTTTTTGCTTCTCTTCATCCAATAAACGGTTATTTAAAAATGCTAAATCATCAGCATTTTTTGTTAAGGCTTGTTGTATACAAAATTTCAATAAGCCTTCTGCCAAATCCATATTATCATGCAAGTCATTAAAAGCCACTTCAGGTTCAATCATCCAAAACTCAGCTAAGTGACGAGTGGTGTTAGAATTTTCGGCACGGAAAGTTGGTCCAAACGTGTATACTTCACTTAAAGCCATGGCTCCTAACTCGGCTTCCAATTGACCGCTAACCGTAAGATTGGTAGGACGGCCAAAGAAATCCATTGCATAATTAATCGTACCGTCTTCGTTTTTAGGAGGGTTTAGTTTATCCAAAACCGATACACTAAACATTTGACCGGCGCCTTCTGCATCACTGGCAGTTATAACCGGTGTATGTAAATAAACAAAGCCTTGTTGTTGAAAGTACTCGTGAATGGCATAGGCTAAGGTATTACGAACACGATTAACTGCTGCAAAGGTATTGGTGCGAAAACGCAAGTGCGCAATTTCACGTAAAAATTCAAGGGAGTGCTTTTTCGGTTGTAATGGATATTTTTCAGGATCAGAATCTCCTAAAATTTCCAATGCGGAAACATTCATTTCAACACGTTGTTCCTTTCCTTGCGAAGCAACTATTGTTCCGCTGGCAGCAATTGCTGCTCCGGTTGTGATGCGTTTCAATAAGGCTTCGTCCATGGTTGTAAAATCAATCACCAATTGCAAGTTGTTGTTTGTACTTCCATCGTTCAAAGCAATAAATCGGTTACTTCTAAATGTACGAACCCAACCTTTAACAGTCGTTTCGTATTGCGTTTCAGGGTTCAATAAAATCGCATTAATCTTGGTTCTTTTCGCCATAATAGTAATTCTTGTTGTAAGTGGTACAACTGCTAAGTAAGTAAGTTTTTTTGAATTTTGAAACGCAAAGGTAGTATTTTAAAGGAATTCCGTAATTCCTTGCTTTGGAATTAAGTACTGCTTAATGCTTTAAAAAAAGGTACAGTATTCGGTGCAAAATCATAAAGTAATAATGGCACAAAACACTAACTTCGCCTCCTTAACCAATAAAATTAACTAGCAAATGCAAGATTGGAAATCTTATCAAGAGGCAAACCAGGAGCGCTTTTTAAATGAATTACTGGATTTATTGCGCATTCCATCGATCAGTGCCGACAGCAAATACAGCGGTGATGTAAAAAAGTGCGCCGAACAAGTTAAATTACGCTTACAAGAAGCCGGTGCAGATCATGTTGAAGTTTGTGCAACCGCCGGGCATCCCATCGTTTATGGCGAAAAACTAATTGATTCAAAACTGCCAACCGTGTTGGTTTATGGCCATTACGATGTTCAACCTGCCGATCCAATTGATTTATGGCATTCTCCTCCGTTTGAACCCGTAATTAAAGACGGGAAAATATATGCCCGTGGAAGTGCTGATGATAAAGGCCAATTTTATATGCATGTAAAAGCCTTTGAAACCATGATGGCTACTAACACCCTTTGTTGTAATATTAAATTTATGATTGAGGGGGAAGAAGAAGTAGGCAGTGTAAACCTTGGTAAATTTTTAGAAGACAATAAAGAAAAATTGAAAGCTGATGTAGTTTTAGTTTCAGATACATCTATGATTAGCATGGAAAACCCTTCATTAGAAGCCGGTTTACGTGGATTGGCTTATATGGAAGTAGAAGTAGTTGGACCGAACAAAGATTTACACAGTGGCGTTTATGGCGGTGCTGTTGCTAATCCTGCTACTATATTAGCTAAATTAATTGCCTCTTTGCACGATGAAAACAATCACATCACCATACCGGGTTTTTATGATGAAGTGTTGGAATTAAGTGCTGAAGAACGTGCTGCTATGGCTAAAACACCTTTTGACTTGGAAGAATACAAACGCGAGTTGGGAATCAATGATGTTTGGGGGGAAGCCGGTTATAGTACTATTGAACGTACCGGCATTCGTCCGACCTTAGAAGTGAATGGTATTTGGAGTGGTTATACCGGAGAGGGCGCAAAAACTGTTTTGCCTTCAAAAGCAAATGCAAAAATTTCGATGCGTTTGGTACCCAACCAAAAATCAAAAGTAATTGCACAGTTGTTTCAAAAACACTTTGAAAGCATAGCACCAAAGAGCGTGGTCGTAAAAGTTACCGAACACCATGGCGGTGAGCCCGTTGTTACCCCTACCGATAGTAAAGCATACAAAGCAGCACATCAGGCTATTGAGACAACATTTGGTAAAGCCCCAATCCCTACGCGTGGTGGAGGCAGTATTCCGATTATTGCATTATTTGAGCGTGTTTTAGGTTTAAAAACCGTGTTGATGGGTTTTGGCTTAGATACAGATGCCTTGCATTCGCCAAACGAACATTACCATTTAAAAAATTATTATAAAGGCATTGAAACGATTCCTTATTTCTATAAATACTTTGCCCAATAAGTAATTGCGTAACTAAACAAAAAGCCCTTCTGCATTATAACAGGAGGGCTTTTTTTATGGAAAATTTTTAGTGTAGAAACTAAGGTTGATTCGTGTGCTCCATGGTGTAGGTGTAGTGAATACTCTTGTTTCCGCTGGAAATTATATAATGCCACTGTTGAATTTTTTCTCCGATATGATCAATCGTTAAAGTAGCAGTCGGTACAAATTCGCCGGTTGGATCAATGGCTAAAAATGTAATTCGTTTATCATCATTTTCCATGTTCCAAGCTTTTTCAGATTTATAATTTTCAAAAAAAGGAGGTTCCCAAGTGCCATACAAACTAAGCTCTTTATTAAAGCCTCCAACCGCAGTGGTATGAAGTAATAAGTAAGCATTCCCAATTGTGATGTTAGAATCAGCTTCTAAAAGTCCATTCTTATAAATGCTTGCTTTGGCATTGGTAAACTTGTAAGCGCCGCTTTCACGTGCTTCCCAATAATTCTCATCCAAGGTTGCTTTTTTAGAGCAAGCAGCGAAGAAAAAAAGGAAACTAATTATGCTAAAATATTTTATTGCCACCAGGTTGAATTTTTATAATTAGAAATAAGAAAGGAAACGCCAATTACAATTCTTGTCGAACTCATTTTATCGTGCACGACCAACCCATTATCTAAAGTATATTGCAAAGGGTCTTTATCATAAGCTGCATAGTCTTGTGGGAGTTGACTTCCAACACCACCTGTACGAAAAGCTTTATAATTGCTTTTATCATCTAATGTTGATGGCTGCAAACTATTGGCCCACATTTTATTGAGCTCTACTTCCAAATGAATGAGCTTACTTAGTTTAAGTTTAACTAATAACCCCAATTCTTCCCCTAATAAACCTTGACCACTATAAGTACCATTTAAAGATTTATCGCTGCCACGGCTATGAAATCCATCTGCATAAATATTCTCAGAAACAAGTCGCGTACGATCGCCAAAACGAATAGTAAAAAAAGGAGCCACGGTAAAACGAGCACTTGGTTTTATTAAATACAGACCAAAAGCCCAAGACACTGCATTTGCATAAGCATCAAATTGACGACTTTCATTTGCTGCAAAATTAGCTGTGGCACGTCCGTGGTAATGTTCATAAATTAAACTGCTGAAGATTTTATTATAACTAAATCGATAGCCGAAATCATAAGCACTAATGGCTTTAAAATCACCTAAAGCAGTAGTAGGAACTAAAAAAGCATTGTAACTTTTTGTGAATGTGTTCCATTCCGTCAACTTAAAATGATCAACTGCATGATACCTTATTAATAAGGCGTGGCCAATTTCACCTTCCTCTTGTGCTTGAGCAACTTAAAAGTGAGCTACAATAAGTGTGGTGAATAAAAAAAAGTTAATTAATCGCATAGGCTAAATGGATATTGATACCATAATTTGTAGTATTAAACAATTCGGAATTGCGTATGTTTTCTTCCAAAACTTCGATGTATCCATCTACCGTTTCAAATTCATAAAATGGGAAAAGCGATACATGAATTTTCTTAGTAAGCGGTAAATCAAGCAATAATCCGGTTCTTAAGGACAGTCCTGATTCAACGCCTAATTTTTTATCAAAATCAGCAGCAGAGACGGTTACACGTTCATACAGTTTGAATTAAAAAAACCGATACCGGTTTGAAGCCTCCACACCAGGTGTTGCTTGGTTTGATTATGGATATTAGCACGGTTACCGAATCCTAAATTTAAATAAACTGAATTTAAACGAACCTTATAATTATCGGTTAATATAGTTCCGGAGCTTTCGCGCGTGCCACCAAAACTGTTTTTCTTCCCTGCCCAATCAATCCCAAAACGAAAGTGACCAAGATCATAAGATGACCCAAGAATTAGGCCATTGAAATTACGTTTAGGATTCATGGCAATGGTGACATTCGTGAAATTATTGAATTCCCAAGCTCGCGTTTCGAATGGCCCTTGGTAAAAGCGATATTTACCAAAGCCCTCTCCGGCATATAGTTCGAATTGAGCATGACCCAGTAACGGACTTAACAGTAAAACAGCAATGAAGCAAATAAATTTATGGCAATGGTTCATTTACAAATAAGATTAGTAATTGTTATACACTAGAAACTGATTTTCAAGGTACTGTTTAATGGGCAACAAGTTAGTATTTAATTTATAAAACAATAGCCGAAACCATATTTAGCTTCATTGAATAGGCTACATTAGTGTACGTTTAAAAGCACTTTGCATTAGAATTCAACAACAACAAATCCACCAAAACCAGATTGGTCATAGCTTCTACAATAGGAACTGCACGAGGAACGGCACAAGGATCATGGCGGCCTTTTGCCTTTTGAATAAGGGGCTTATTGGATTTATCAACCGTTTGTTGAGCAGCCATGATGGTAGAAATAGGCTTAAAAGCTACATTAAAAAAGATCGGCATACCATTGCTGATGCCGCCAAGTATTCCACCGCTGTTATTGGTTGAGGTTTGAAAAGTTTTATTTTTAATAATGATAGGGTCATTGTGTTGTGAACCCAACATTGTAACTGCGTTAAACCCGCTTCCAAACTCGAAGCCGTGAACCGCATTGCTACTTAACATGGCCGCACTTAATCTCGAAGAAAGCTTATCGAATAAGGGTTCTCCTAAACCAAGGGGTACTCCATAAACCAAGGTGGAAATAACACCTCCACAGGTATCTCCTTTTTGTTGCAGTTCACTTAAGTAAGCTATCATGCTTGCTGAAGTTTGCTTATCCGGACAACGCACGATTGATTTTTCGCGTTTAAGTGCTAATGCCTTTAATGCCTTGACATCTGCAGTTACAAGTCGTTCTTCCGGGATTTGCCAAGCAGTTGTTCCTAATTTTGTAACGAAAGCTTCTGTACGAATACCGCTCCGATTTAGTAGTTGTTGGGCAATGGCACCGGCTGCAACTATTGCGGCAGTTGTACGAGCTGAAGCCCTTCCTCCGCCTCGATAATCGCGAATGCCGTATTTTTTTTCATACGTATAATCAGCGTGGCCGGGTCGGTAGCTGTTTTTGAGCCATTCATAATCTTCCGGACGATGGTCTTTATTACGTATCAATAAAGCGATAGGTGTTCCTAACGTAGTATTATTATATACTCCAGAAAGCAATTCCACCTGATCATCTTCCATTCTATTGGTGGTAATAGCTGATTGACCGGGTTTACGACGGCGCATTTCTTTAGCAATCGAATCAAGATTTATTTTCAAACCGGCAGGACAACCATCAATAACAGCTCCGATGGCCGGTCCATGCGATTCACCAAATGTAGTAATACGAAAAAGTTGTCCGATAGTATTCATAAGGTCTACGTTTGCAACGAAGATAGTCAGAATAGCCAATACCTTAAAAGCAGGCTATAATTATTTCTTGCTGTTTTTTGCAGGGAATTTACAGTGCGACTAAGCTTTCTATTGGCGTCATTCGATACAAGCAGAGGGTTTATTTTACCAAAAAGCCAAAAAGTACCGCTAGTTTTTTTTAACTTTGATTAGGAAAAGGCTTTAGGGAATCCAAATCAAATTTCGCACCTTTGCAAGCCTTTTACAAAAAGGAAAACTAATTACGTGGAAGAAGCAAAACCAAAACGCACATTCTGGCAGAAACTAAAGAATAAGTACCGCTTGGTAATTATGAACGACAATACCTATGAGGAGATTGTTTCGTATCGGCTTTCGCGTATGAATTTGTATATTTTATTCAGCACTTTAGCAGTAACCTTGGTTTCAATAACGGTGATGCTCGTGGTATTTACGCCATTAAAAGAATACATTCCGGGATATGGTGATATCAATAGTCGCCGAGAAATTATGGATTTGCAGATTCGAGCCGATTCATTAGAAGAAGTAGTGGATGCACACAATACTTATATTAAAAACATTAACAATATTGTAAATGATAATGTAAGCACTGAAGCTCCGGCTCCACCGCCTAAATCGGAAGTACAGAACTACGATACCATTAACCTGCATCCAACTTCTGAAGCCGATGCCGAGTTGAGACGCGAGATGGAATCAAAAGATAAGTTTTCGGTGAACAACAGTAAATCAATGAGTGTTCGTCACACCGGCAGTATTTCAGATTTTTACTTTTTTTCACCGGTTAAAGGCACCATCAGTTCTTTATTTAATCCGGTGGTGAACCATTTTGGTATTGATATCGTAACCCCTAAAAATGAACCGGTAAAAGCCACCTTAGACGGAAAAGTGATTTTCAGTGATTGGACCTTAGAAACCGGCTATACTATTAGCATTCAACACAATAACAATATTATTTCCACCTATAAACATAACTCGGTACTTTTTAAAAAAGTTGGTAACTTTGTATCCGCAGGCGATGTCATTGCAATAGTTGGAAATACAGGAGAGTTGTCGAATGGACCGCATTTGCATTTTGAATTATGGTATAACGGAATAGCCGTTAACCCGAAAGAATTTATTAACTTCAATTAAAAACACGAAATCATGGCAGTATTTGATTCTAAACCAAAAGCACCAACGGCAATGCCGACTTCCATCAATCCGGGTACCAGAATCGATGGTGATATTTCCAGTGATGCCGATATTCGATTAGATGGTATAATGACCGGTAATATGAGTTCTAAAGCCAAAGTAGTTATTGGTGCGGGTGGCAGTGTGGAAGGCGATATTGAATGCCAAAGTGCCGATATTTCAGGTAAAGTAACAGGCAATTTAGAAGTGAAAGATATTTTGTTTTTAAAAAGCTCGGCTGTTATTATGGGTAATATTTCAACCAGCAAATTAGTAATCGAGAATGGAGCTAAGTTTAATGGCACTTGCACGATGAACAGTGCCAATACGGTTAGTTTGAACGCTAACTCCGGTTCAACTAAAGAAAAGACACCAAGCACCGGCACAAGTAAAAAAGAAGCTGTTTAATTCGTAAGAGCGTTACTGTTTTGGACATACAACCTAAAAAAAAGATTGCCATTTTTGCCAGCGGAAAAGGTTCGAATGCCGCTTGTATTCTAGCTTATTTCCAAAATCATCCAACTATTGAAGTAGCTGTTGTAATTTCAAATTCAGCAACAGCCGGTGTACTTGCCGTTGCTGAGCAATATCATGTTCCATCCGTATTCATCAGCAAACAATCCTTTGCAGCTGCCGACTTTGATTTGTACGCTTATTTTCCATTTCAGTTGGATTTA
>JAHEYX010000111.1 GCA_023251415.1 Chitinophagales bacterium | reverse complement strand
GTTAATACCCATTCCAAGAGGTCTGTAAAACGTATTCGATATATTTTGCTTTCATTATAATCATCGCCAAATTTCTCATATAATTTAATTGCAATATCTTCATAATCCTTCCAATGAATATCTGGTTCTATCATGTTAATTGTATTTTTTCGGTAAATAATTTAATTGCCTTACGTTTTGCATCATCCAAGTTATAGCTGATGCAATTGTAGAAATAATCCATCCAATCAATTTCCGGATTGGTATGTGCCAGTTGAAACGCCAATTGATTGCGATTAGCCACACCGGTTTCCAAGGCTTTATCAAATAGTGTAATCCACTCCTCCGAAACGGTAGGTTTGGCCACCCAAACAGCAAAAGCAAACGGCAAACCGGTATGCTCATGCCATGCCGTTGCTAAATCGTATTGGTAAGGCGTATCGGCTAAAAACGGAAACGTTTTATCACCTATTAGTAAAGCAGCTTCATTTTCTTTAATGCGTTGTTCAAAACCTTCTGAGGCCGGCAGTAGTTCAATTGCCGGAAGTTTCCAGTATTCTTTCAAAAGTATGCGCAATAATTCGACAGAGGTTCGGCTTTGGTAATCCAAATAAATTTTATCCAATTGCTCCAAAGGTTGATTTGCAAAAATGGCAACTGTTTTTACCTGATTAATTGCACCGATGCAGTTATTGGTGATTATTTTATAATTGTTCAATCGAGGTAAAACGCCGCAAGGAAGCAAAGCAACATCTACTTCATCATGCATAAATTTTAAAGCTGTTACGGCCGGAATATCGAGGTGCAGCTGAATACCGGAAAGTAAACCACTTTGTTGTAACCCATAAATCATGGGTTTAGTATTGAAATAAGATACTGCTGAAACTTTAATCATAACTTTCTCGCCGCTAACGAAGTTTCGTTTTGAGGCTGCGAAATTAGTTATTTATTTTCGATAACCGGTGTAGCGAGTTGTTCTTCTGAAATAATCTTTCCTTCTTTATAGGTTATGCGTTTCACTAATGTTTCTCCACTGGGATCATATTCTTTCCATTCGCCTTCTTCATAGCCATTTACAAAAGAACCTTCTTTAATTACTTTACCGCTGGTATTGTACAAAATTGATTTACCATTGATTTTATCCATACTGTAATTGTACTCACCTGCCGGTTTTCCACCTTGGTAAAACCATTTCGTAAGGCCGTCTTTTTTACCGTCTTTCCAATACGATTCTTCTTGACGGGAACCATCATCATAATTTACGATTTTCTTTCCATTCAATAAGCCATTTTTATAGGTTGCCTGGGTTTTAATTTTACCGCCATTGTGGTATTGAATGGCTAAACCTTCCAATTTCCCGTCCACATAGGTTTCATCTGCCATAATAAAGCTGCTGCGGTCGAAGGTGATACTGGTGCCGTTTAATTTACCGTTATGATATTCCTGAACAGCTTTTGGAGAGCCATTATCATAATACGTTTTCCAAATACCTTCTTTTAAACCTTTTACCAAATTTCCTTGTTCGCGCGGGAGATCGTTATAGGTAACCACAAAATGTTTAAGTTGTGGATTCGTCTTGTCTGTGGTAATCAGCGTGTCAGGTTTTGCCGGTGCTTTAGTAGAAGTTAACGGTTTAAGTTGATTGGCTTGCGCCCAAGTCAATACCGGAGCGGCAACTAAAAGAGTAAAGAGGATACGTTTCATAAATTTATTTTCATTTTAAATTAAGTCAAATAAATTGTCAGTTTATAAGCCGGGTTCTGTTTCGAAGCATTGCTGCTTTGACAGCTATCATTTATCTACGATGGCTGTTGCCAGACATCTTTAACGACCTACCCACCCAACATCAGGCGAGCCGCCCTCAAGCACTGGTATATTTGGTCTTTCAGCCCACAAGGTTTCTTCAGATGGATTATCACTAACCCAAATCGGAAGCTCTTACCTCCCGTTTTCACCCTTACCGCTTTATTGCTAAAACGGCGGTTATTTTCTGTAATACTTTCTGTATTTCGTTTCCGAAACCCTTCCCGTTAGGAAGTGTGGTGCCCTGAGCTGCCCGGACTTTCCTCCATTTATTTTCATAAACAGCGATAGCTCAACTGACAATTGCGACAAACTTAGTTTCTTTTTAGCAAACTTCCTATCACCAATAGTAAATCGAATGTTAATTTACAATTTATTGATGGTTTCGGTGGCTAACAATTGATTGGTAGTTGAACGAACAGTTATAAAATACAAACCGCTAGGAACGTTTTCGGCTAATTGAACAGCCAATTTATTATTATTTAAAACTACTCCGTCAGCTGTTTGTACAATACTGCCTTTAGCATCTGTAATTTGATAAGAAACAGTAGCCCATTTTGAACCTAACCATTCTATTGTTACAGCGCCATTGGATGTTGGATTGGGATAAACCAGAGTAGCAAATTGTGCTTTAGCTGTTGTCGTAATACCGGTCGCTAAAGTTAAGCTGTCAGCATCAACCGTTATCATGGAAAAGCTGGAAAACGGACTGCTATCGTAGTTTACTTCAACCAAAGGTGCTGCACGATTTGCTCTGAAAAAAGACATCCGGTTATTTTCAAACGTATGCATGCCTTGCGTAACACCAAAACCACTTAACATAGCTGCAGGTGCAGGTAATCCTCCTAAATAAAAACTATCGGCCTGATACTGCCACGATTTTAGTCCCAGCACATCGTAATAAACAGTAGGACCGGCAGCGGTATACAAACGCATTTTTCCCCAAGCTGTTATGGTATCATGTCGAATCACATTCATTACATGTTGACCGGGCATATGGTTTAAAGCATACATCGCCACTGTTAAATTAAAATCGATTGCCCTTCTGCTGTTTGATTGATAAGTATAACCCGCTGTAGCCGGAAAATGCAGTATGGTGCGCGCTTGATTAAAAAAAGTACGTTGAACCGGGAAAATGATACTGTCGTTTAGCCCTCCGGTTCCGGCTGAAATATCGTAAGCTTGCCCGGGAACAAACATCGCATTTTCACCATATAAGTTATTGTTTGTGGTATAGTAATAATCTACTAAATAACTTAATGCACCAACTGTAGCAACGGAGTTATAGTAAGCATCACAAGACGAAGTAAAATAAGGATCGGTAACTGTTTTATAAGTCACCGGAGCACCGGCAGTTAATGCAATAGCTCCATAATCCAAGGTTAAGTTAGTGCCCGTAACAGGTACGTTGGTTAAAGCACTTCCGTCAAGCGTATTGTAATTTTTAACTTTTGGAAAATTAGTTGCATTTAACGTGAGCGGAGTTTGCGCATTTGCTGTAGCCAATTGCAATAAACCTACTGCAAGTAGGGAAAGCGTAAATTTGATATTCATAGTAGTTGTGATTGTTTTGCAAACAAATATACCATTATTTTTATTTCAATTTATAACAAAAAATCACCTGAAATAAATTTCGGTAGCACCGAACCCGTAACGCGGATGATAGTCGTTGTTGTATGAACGCACTGCTGCTACCTGCTTCAATTGATTCCAAATTTCTTGACGCAATTTGCCGGAACCAATGCCGTGTATAACGGTAAGTTTATGCAAGCGATGTACGATGGCATCATCTAAACATTTCTTAAAATGTTGCAATTGGATTTTCAAGATTTCACCATTCGTTAATCCCCGATGGTTATTCAGTAAAGCTTCGATATGTAGATCCACCACGTCGGGTATATAGAAGTGTTCGTGTTTAGCGGCTATGGGTGCTTTAAAATTCTCATTAATACGCTTTTCAATTCGTTTGGTTAAAGTAGGCGTAATGGTTACTTCTTTACTTTGCAACGTATTTATTTCTTGTAAATAACCCAATTTAAAATTATAGGCAGAAGCTTCCAGAATTGGTGTAGAGGACAAGTCTTTAAAAAATGATTTTGGGCGCATTTTTAATACCTTCTCCAACTGAAAAAGCGGATGACTTCTGTGTTCTATTCGAATACGAATTTCCGGATTTTCATTCAATTCATCATAAGCTAAATCACCCATGGGATAGATGTAACGACGGGCTAAACGATTCTTGAGATGCATATACAATTCGTTATTTAAGTATAATTGTACATCAAATTGAACTTCATCGTTTGTATCATTAACAAGTATCATTTCAAAAAATGCAGGACCATCATCGGTTTCTATTGGTTGGAAAGCTAAATAGAATCCGCTGGCTATTTCGGCACCGTATTTTTGAAAGTACAATTCCGCTTCATTTAATACCACTTGCGTATCTTTTGAATCCGGGATACTTTCGTGGTTTTCACCCAATAAATCCTGCTTGGTATAAAATTCTAAATCCTCGATAAATACCGGAAGTTCTAGATCATCGACAGCTACTTTAAGAATAAACATATCCACGAAATCAAGGACTATCCCCTTTTCTTGCGTATGATGCAGCCAAACAACATCACCCGGTTTATATTTTCCTTTATTTGTTTTCACTGTATTAACATTCCAATTTCATATTTTCACGTATGTTCGCAAAAGTAAATTATATTTTCACATTCGCTAATTAATCTAATTTCCCCATGAAAAACAACTATCATTTTTTAGCCACTGCAATGCTATTGCTTACATTGAGTATTGCTGTGACTTCTGCAATTGCACAGCAGGCGCATGTTGAAAAAGTTGCCATTAAAAAACCCTTAGCTAAAATTACACCCGGTGCGGCCAGAACCGGCATTTATTTAGAACTGCTGGCACATAAACGAGTGGGTATCATTATGAATCAAGCTTCTACAATAGGCAATACCCTATTAGTGGATTCGTTGTTAAAATTAAAAGTGAATGTGGTGAAGCTATTTGCTCCCGAACATGGCATCAGAGGTACAGCCGATGCCGGAGAATCAATAGCCAACGGAATTGATACCAAGACCAAGCTGCCCATTATTTCATTGTACGGCAATCACAAACAACCAACTAAGGCTGATTTAGCCGATATTGATGTTTTATTATTTGATTAGCAAGATGTAGGCGTGCGTTTCTACACCTATGTCGGTACTTTGCACTATGTGATGTTGGCAGCGGCATTAAACGAGAAAGAACTGATAGTACTCGATCGTCCAAACCCAAATGGCTATTATTGCGATGGTCCAATGCCGGATAAGAACTTTACTCCTTCCTTTGTTTGTATGCATCCTGTTCCTGTAGTGCATGGATTAACCATTGGAGAATATGCGCAACTTATTAATGGAGAACACTGGTTAGTAGAAAATGATCCTAGTTTAAATAAGAATGTTGGTGATGATTTGTATTGCAATTTAACGGTTATTCCTTGTTTAGGTTACAATCACCGCAGTCGTTACAATTTGCCGATTAAACCTTCACCTAATTTACCCGATATGAAAAGTGTTTACTATTACCCTTCTTTGTGTTGGTTTGAAGGTACAGTTATTAGCTTAGGACGTGGTACAGATAAGCCTTTTCAACAATTCGGGCATCCCGATTTAAAAGGATATTCGTATTCATTTACCCCTAAAAGTACGACAGGTGCAAAAGAGCCTCCATGCAAAGATAAAACCTGCTTTGGAAAAGACTTGTCGACTATTGCCACAACCGATCTGGCTAAAGCACAACAATTAAATTTAGATTATCTGCTGGAAGCATATCGTAATTTTCCGGCTAAAGCACATTTTTTTACGCCTTTCTTTAGTACACTTGCCGGAGGTAAAACCTTACAACAACAAATCGAAAAAGGCATGACTGCTGACCAGATTCGTGCTACCTGGCAAAATGATTTGAACCAGTTTAATTTATTACGCAAAAAATATGCGCTGTACGGGGAAATGTAAATTATTTATTATCGATTACTTCAACAGGTGAACTTGGAGTGGCATTCGTTGATGCGTTTTTAGAAGCCAAGGAAATGGTCATTTCAAGTCCGATAATCGATAAATTTTCAGGAATATTTACATTATACTCTCTTTGTATGAGGTAGAATGCACCGGTACTGATGGTATGACTCCATTCATATTCAAAACCGGCCTGATAGCGATCACGGTGCCAAGTATGTTCTGACTCGCGGCTACGCGGATCATGCAATTGGTAACGGAATTCGGCAGCAACAGCGGTTGACCAACGGTCGGTTAAATCGTATTTCAAACTAAATTTATTGCGTGAATACCATTCAAACAAATGTCCTTTTTCGCTGCTTAATATATTACGATTTTCAACTTGCAAACGATGGCGGTAACTGGCCGAAAACTTTGGGGTGATGCGGTATCGATACGTAGCATCCCACATTAAACGGTGTCTAAAACTAAATCCGCCTCCTTCCACGATGTATTTATCAATCTGGCGATACACCAGTGAAGTCTTGAAAGCCGCATTCATCCGATATTCTAATCCGATATTGGTATAGAATAAATTCAATTGGGTGAAGTTGTATTTGATTCGACACTCTTCTGTAAATAGAATGGCAAAATTTTTATTCAAACGATAGCTGATATCCAGAGTATTCCAATTACCGGCATCCCAAGCCGCTTTTGAATTGGGTTGATACGCTAAAAAGCAAAGTAAAATGAAAATGTATTTTTTGAGCATAAATAGCTTTTAGTAATTGAATAATGGAAAGCAAGTAAGTAAAAATACACAAACAATTAATAACTGTATAACCCTTATTTTTTTATTTTTGAACTTCATACTACTCTATGCCTACACGCGTTCCTCCTACTTCTGTAATAATCGTGGCCGGTGGCTCCGGAAGTCGCTTTGGATCTGCTATTCCGAAGCAATTTGTACCGATTAACGGAATACCAATGATTGTTCATACCATACGGAAATTTTTATCGTGTGAATTTGTCAAGCAATTGATTGTGGTTTTACCAAAGACAGAATTAGAGCGATGGGCAGCTATAGCCAATGAATATGCGCTTCAAGATATTATTGAAATAACAATAGGTGGCGCCACACGTGTCGATTCTGTTGAAAACGGCTTACAATTGGTAACGTCAAATACGATCGTTGCCATACACGATGCGGCTCGACCATTACTGAGTAGCGCATTAATTGAAAATTGTTGTATCGCTGCGGTAACACACCACAATGCAATCCCGGCTGTTGCTTGCGCAGATAGTTTACGTCGTGTTTTATCGGAAACAACAAATGAAATAGTAGATCGTTCAGCCATTGTTCAAATTCAAACACCGCAATGTTTTAACACTGCAGAATTAAAAGCTTGTTTTGCAAAAAAAGGAGCTGGAAATTATACGGATGATGCCTCGATTTGGGAGGCCGCCGGACACGCCGTGCATTTGGTTGAAGGCGAGAAATACAATATTAAAATAACCACTGCCGATGATTTGGTATTGGCAGCCGCTTTATTGGCGCAGTAAAGTTGGCAGTTATTTAAATGTGGTCGTTTTCAATTTCTTCAAAAACTCTGATGCAAAAATAAAGTCATCTAATTCTTGATTATTACTGGTCAGCACTTCATCTTTAGTTCCTTCCCAATATTTTAAGCCCTTCCAAAGAAAAACAATATGGTCGCCAATTTCCATTACAGAGTTCATGTCGTGGGTATTGACTATCGTTGTGATATTAAATTCAGCAGTAATTTCGGCAATCAGTTGATCAATTACCAAAGAAGTTTTAGGATCTAGACCGGAGTTTGGCTCGTCGCAAAACAAGTATTTTGGATTCATTACGATGGCGCGAGCAATACCAACGCGCTTTTTCATGCCACCGCTGATTTCACTCGGGTACAATTTGTTTTTACCGGTAAGGTTAACACGATCCAAGCAGAAGTCGACCCGTTTTTGTTTTTCTTGACGCGACATATTGCTAAACATGTTTAAAGGGAACATTACATTTTGTTCAACATTCATTGAATCAAACAAAGCACCTCCTTGAAACAACATTCCAATTTCTTTACGTATTTCTTTACGCTCGGCTTGCGTCATGGTACTGAAGTTTCGACCATTATACAGAATAGCACCTTCATCTACTTCATACAAACCTACCATGCATTTAAGGGTGACCGTTTTGCCGCTACCACTGGTACCAATAATTAAACTGGTTTTACCGGGTTCAAAAACGGCACTGATACCTTTGAGGACCTCATTTCCTCCGAATTGTTTTTTAATGGATGAAATTTCGATCATAGTAATAATTCGGCCAATAAATAATCACAAAATAAAATGATAATACAACTGTAAACAACAGCACGAGTGCTTGCTTTACCGATTTCAAACGCACCACCTTCGGCAAAATAGCCTTGATAACAAGAAACAGATGAAATGATAAATGCAAAGGTTACGGCTTTGATCATACAAAACACCACATTAAAGGGCATAAATGAATCGTGTAAGCCATACAAATATTGTTCGGGTGGTAATGCTCCGGACAAACCGGAAACCAAGTCTCCGCCCCAAATAGCCATCGTAGCTGAAATAATCACCAAACTTGGAATTGCAACTAATGCACCGAGGATTTTAGGCATAATTAAATAAGCCTTGCTGTTAACTCCCATTATTTCAAGCGCATCCACTTGTTCGGTAATACGCATGGTTCCTAATTCAGACGCCAGATTAGAACCGATTTTACCAGCTAATACCAAACATAAAACAGTTACCGAAAGCTCTAAAATAGTGGAATCACGTACAATAGAACTGATTACATAAAGCGGAACCAATGGAGAAACCAATTGATACGCTGTTTGTACGGTTGTTACGGCTCCC
>JAHEYX010000110.1:6047-8754 GCA_023251415.1 Chitinophagales bacterium | reverse complement strand
ACCTAATTCGGTATATAATCCAATATTCGGTGTAAAATAATAACGTACGCCGGTAGTCATATCAAATCCTACAGGAATGCCATTTCCAGTATCGCTTTTTTTACCGAAATAAGTTGGATTTGGATCTGATGTAGATAAGGTAGCCTTCATTTTTGCAAGTCTATAACCTAATGCTCCACCGGTATAAAAGTCGAACTTTTCATTATTTTTTAAAAAATGGTAATTAGCTCGAATTAAGAAACTCATAGTAGTGAAAGTCAAATTATAATTATCCTGAAAAACCATGGTCTTCGAAGTTGCCGAATTATAATTTTCATGGGTTTCTGTAAATGCGACGGCTGCTTTAGCATACGCAACATCCAGACCAAGACCGAAATATTGACCAAGACCAAATTCTCCTTTAATATATAAAGGTCCAAAAGTACGTTGAGAAAAATTAGGCTCATTTTTATAGAGTTTAAAAAGAATACCGGTTAACCGAGGCGCACCGTAACCGGCTGATATTACTGTATTGTTTTGAGCGAATGAATTTTCACTTCCATAGGCAGACACTAAATATGTACAAGAAACGAGCATACAGTAAATAATAAAGGGGAAAACAAATTTAGATCGCATAAATAAATTTTATAAATAGTTAAACAGCATTGTTTTATCAAATATAGAACACGATTTTATAAATACAAATTATTTATTATAATAAATTTTTAATTGTAAAAGCTTGTAAAGATTTGTTCCATAAATGTTGTATAAAAGTTTTTATTTCTATTGCTTTGTGGTCAAGAATATGTCAAGCGAATCGTCCCCCCCTATTCGAATTGCTTTAGCTGACGACCATTTTTTGGTTCGTGAAGCCTTTCAATCTATTTTACAATCACATCCGAATTATCAATTAGTTGGAGTCGCTACTAATGGTATCGAACTTTTGGAAATAGTTATTCGCGAACAACCCGACTTAGTAATAATTGATATGCAGATGCCCGTTTTTGATGGTACTGCAACAACATCAAAATTGCATGAAGAACATCCACATATTAGTGTGCTTGCCATGTCGGTTTATCACGAGCCATTAACAATAGCTCGCATCTTAGCAGCCGGTGCACACGGATTCATTCTTAAAGATTGTTCGATTGAAACTTTAAATGAGGCCATTAATGCCGTTATTCAAAAGGAACTGTACTTGTCTCCGCAGATCAACCGAAATTTAATTGAATTAATTAAAGAATCAACGTACAATCCATTCGGGCAATTACAACCCATAAAATGGACGAGTAAAGAAGTTGAGGTTATTAAATTAATTTGTCAGGAGAAAACAGCTAAAGAAATAGCTACACAGTTAAATATAAGTTTAAAGTCAGCCGAGAATTTAAAGACCAGCATACTACACAAAATTGGAGCTCGAAATGCTGTTGGTTTGGCTATTTATGCCGTTCGAACCGGTATAATATAAACGTTGCTTTATTGGTAAATGCGAATAGTGACTCCTACAGGAATCGAACCTGTATCTGAGGAACCGGAATCCTCCATTTTATCCATTAAACTAAGGAGCCAAATGCGTTACAGTACACAGGTTGTTCTACCGAACTAATAATCCGCGAATCAAATCAGGCATAAATCCACCAATAAAAATAAGCAGTGTTGCCGCTATTAGTATAAATAAGTAAGATGGATTTAATGGTAAATTTGGCGTTTCACTTTCTTTCATATACATCGCCTTGATTACAGCAAAATAATAGTAAAAGCTAACTGCGCTCATCAATACGGCAACAATAGCTAACCAACTATAACCGGATTCGATAATTCCCATCAATATATAATATTTACCCATAAATCCGGCTGTTGCAGGTATACCGGCCATCGAACACATGGCAATCGTTAATACTGCCGCCAAAAATGGATTACGTTTGGCTAAACCATTAAACGCATCAATTTCATCTGAACCGGTTGCTGTTTTTACCTGAATTAATACGGCAAAGGCAACGATATTGGCAACAGCATAACCACACATGTAGAGGATGAGATTGGACTGTGCAGTATAAACACCATTTTCATTAACGTTATTAATTTGCAACAAGGACATCAACATAAACCCGGCGTTGGAAATACCGGAGTAAGCCAATAAGCGTTTAAAACTATGTTGGCGTGTAGCAATTAGATTACTTATAACAAGAGTAATGGCAATAATTACCATAACGGTTGTTTGCCAAACCGGAAATCCTAAATTAAATGCAGTGAAGAACAAACGGAAGAAAGCACCAAAGGCCGCCATTTTTACTACTGTACTCATAAAGGCCGTTACCACTGTTGGAGCACCTTGATAAACATCCGGAGCCCAAAAGTGGAAAGGAGCCGCACTTACTTTGAAAGCCATCGCAATTAATAACATCAACATTCCGATTAAAAATAAAGCAGGAGGATGGGTATTAAATTTTATGGTATAAGCGGCAATTTGCTGAATATCGAATGAACCGGTAGAGCCATAAACCAAAGTTATTCCCATAAGCAGTATTCCGGTAGTGAATGCGCCCATTAAGAAATACTTCAAAGCAGCTTCATTACTTAATAAATCACGTTTATTAAAACCGGCTAACACATATAATGAAATGGAAAGAATTTCAATTCCAATAAATAACATGATTAAGTTTTTAAAGCTAATCATGAAAACTGCACCGGTCAAAGCCAACATGAAGAGGGCATACATTTCTGCTTG
>JAHEYX010000110.1:0-6037 GCA_023251415.1 Chitinophagales bacterium | reverse complement strand
ATACAGCACCGCGATCAATAGTAATCATATTAAATAAAGGAGTGGCAGCAAAGGCATCATCCCAACCAACTAATACAACAGTCCATGCTCCTAATAAACCTACTAATGCAATTGATAAAATCCATTCTTTCATTTGCTTTATTAATCCTAAGAATAATAAAATCACAATAAAAATGGAGAGTATCAATACCGGATTAGCAAGCAATTGATCGGTAAAACCTTGAATTAGCTTTCCAAACTGACTAATCATATTAAGCGACAATTTCATTTTATTTAATTTAAAGTACTGCTCTTTGAAGTGCTACAAATCGATTTTAGAAAATAATTTTATTCAATAATTCAGGATAAACTCCTATTACTATCACTACTATTAATAATGGGACAATAACACCAACTTCCATCAACGTAATATCCACAACTTGTTCATGTTTGCCATTTAATGGACCATACATAGTTTTTTGATACATACGCAACATATAAACTGCACCAAAAATGATTGTTATACCGGCAATAACAGCAGCGATTTGACTGTAGGTGAAAATGGCATTTAACAACATAAACTCGCCAACAAAGCCATTTGTTAGTGGTAAGGCTACTGAAGCCATCATAAACACCATTAAAATAATGGCCAACCGTTTAGCAATTTTGGCCAAGCCACCCAATTCGCTTAAATCATACGTTCCGGTACGTTGATAAATGGATTCTACCATTAAGAGCAAGCCACAAATGATGATTCCATGATTGAACATTTGTATTACAGCGCCTTGAACACCTATAACGGTTGCAGAACATATACCGGCTACCATTAAAGCCATGTGTGAAATAGAGGAAAAGGCCAATAATTTTTTTAAGTTGTTTTGTTGAATGGCGATTACAGCACCATAAATAACCCCCACAATACTCAAGGTCATTAAATAAGGCTGCAATTCATGAAAAGCTTGTGGCAGTACTTGATAGTTAAAACGCATTAAACCATAAACGCCCATTTTGGCCATTAGCGCAGATAATACGATAGTTACAGTTGTTGGGGCTGCATTATAAGTACCGGGTTGCCATGTGTGAAACGGAAACATGGGCATTTTAATCATGAAAGCCAACAAGAATAAACCGGATAACCAAAATTGTGTTTCTAAAGGTAATTTACTACAGAAACGAATGATATTACCAAAATCAGTTGCATGAGCAGGGCCGGTTTGTACAATCATATAGATGATGCCTACCAACATTAATAATGATCCGAATAAGGTGTAAACGAAGAATTTAAAACTGATGTTGGCACTATTCTCTCCTTTCCCCCAAATGCCCACTAATAAATAGGCCGGCACTAATCCCAATTCAAACATCAAGTAGAACATGATTACGTCTTCAGCCATGAACAAACCATTTAATCCGGCTTGAATCAGTAATAATAAACCCAGAAACGCATTGTTATTTTTAACTGCGGAACTGTTGTGATATAAAAACAAAATCGGAAATAATAAATTGCTTAAAAGCACCATGGATAAGCCAATATTTCCTAGTGAGAAAAAAAGTAATAATCCTTTGGTACCACCAAGAAAGTATTGAAAATCTAATAGGTTTAATTGCGATTTACTATAGTGTAAATAACAACCCATTCCGGTCATAATCAAAGAAGCCAGGGTTGAAAATAATGCTATAGGTTTAGCAATGGTGTCCTTTACAACAAGTGTTATTAAACCAAAAAGAAGCGGAATCAATATCAGTGCTAATGCTATCATGAAGTTCTGTATTTTTAAAGTACAATTACTTTTACCAGTGAATTAAAGTTTATAAAAGATATTAAAAGCAAAAATGGCGGCCATGGCTAACACCATTATTAACAAGTAAAATCCGGTTTGTCCGTTTTGAATATAGCGTAAAGTAGTTCCAGACCAAGTAACCATTTTTCCGGTCATGAATACTACACCATCTACCATTTTATTATCGATAATGCGATCGCTGAATCGTGAAATGGCTGCAATGGGTTTAACAAAAAGCGCTTCATAAATTTCATCGATATAATATTTGTCGGCTAACACTTTTTTAATTCCGGTATATTTACCTTCAAAACTGGCAACTGCATAGTTCTTTTTGGTAATAAACCAGATGATAGCAAGTCCAATTACAGTGGCTAATAATATAATAATTTCTTTTGTAGCAGCTCCATCATCTTCGCGAGTTAAATTGCTCACCACCGGTTTTAAATAGTCGTTTAAAAACTCTTTACCGCCAAATACATGAGGGAATTGAAATAGCCCGCCCAGTAAACTTAAAGCAGCCAAAACCATTAAAGGGAAAGTCATGCTAATAGGCGATTCATGTACATGATGTGCTTGTTCAGCAGTACCTCTGAAAGTGCCGAAGAAAGTTAATATCCAAACACGGAACATGTAATAAACGGTCATTACAGCACCTGCTGCAGCCAGATAAAAATACCAAACATTATGCTGATAAACGGCTAATAAAATTTCATCCTTAGAAACAAATCCGCTGGTGAATGGGAAACCGGCTATGGCTAATACTCCTATTGTAAAACAAATAAAAGTGACTTTAATTTTTTTACTTAATCCCCCCATTTTAGTAATGTCTTGTTCGCCACCCATGGCATGAATAACACTACCTGCGCTTAAGAAAAGTAAAGCTTTAAAAAAGGCATGCGTCATTAAGTGGAACATTCCGCTCGTAAAGGCACCTACGCCTAAAGCCAAAAACATATAGCCCAATTGACTAACAGTTGAGTAAGCCAATACCTTTTTGATATCATTTTGAAATAAGGCAATGGTTCCGGCAAAAAGTGCAGTACACAAACCAATTATTGCGATAAATTCCATAGTAGCCGGAGCCAATACATATAAGGCATTGCTTCTTACTACCATATAGATGCCGGCGGTAACCATAGTTGCAGCATGAATCAAAGCAGACACCGGTGTAGGACCAGCCATGGCATCCGGTAACCAGGTATACAATGGTATTTGCGCTGATTTACCCATTGCACCAATAAATAATAAGGCAGTTATGGCAATTAATTTTTCGCTTGGTATAGCAGCCAAGTTGAAGTTAAATACTGCATTATAATCCAAGCTGCCAGTATATTGCAAAAGCATGAACATTCCCATCAAAAAGCCCAAATCACCAATACGGTTCATAATAAAGGCTTTTCGAGCAGCATTGCTGTAATCAATATTTTTAAACCAAAAACCAATCAATAAATAAGAACATAAACCTACCCCTTCCCAACCGAAGAACATCAACACATAGCTGCTTCCCATCACCAATAGCAACATGGAGAAGATAAATAAATTCAAATACGCAAAGAATTTATAAAATCCTTCATCATCATGCATGTACCCTGACGAATACACATGAATTAAAAAACCGATTCCGGTGATGATCATCATCATCATTAAACTCAAGCGGTCAATTAAAAAGGCCATATCAACATGAAGGCCTGAAACATTTAAAAAGGTAAACAATTTAACCACTGTAGCTGTTTCGTTTTGTGTAAAGAACAAAACCGCAGTAAGAATAAACGAACCTAATACAGCCCCGCTTCCAATGACTGCATTCATCATTTTAGGAAGTTTGGAACCAATTAATCCATTGATTAAAAAACCTACTAATGGAAAAAGTATAATAAGCAAAACAGCAAAATCGATATTCATATTAATTTACATTAATGTTCTAAAAACTATAATAGGAGCTTGTTTCGTGGTTTAATTATGACTTTAAGCGGTTGGAAGTTCCTATATCAATAGATTGCGTATTTCTAAATAGCATTACAATTATTGCCAATCCAACAGCTACTTCAGCAGCAGCCACCGTCATAATAAAAAACACAAATACTTGACCTGAAGCGTCTCCGAATTTGCTACTGAAAGCAACCAATAATAAATTTACGGCATTCAACATTAATTCAACACTCATAAACAACACAATGGCATTGCGACGGGTAAGTACCCCTACTATTCCTATACAGAAAAGGACAACTGAGAGGTAGATGTAATGATCGATAAATATATCTTTAAACATATAAATGAATTAACTGATTGGTGTTGTGGTTTCTTCGTTGATTCCTTTTTTATCGCGCTTTCCAAGCACAACAGCTCCAATCATTGCAGCAAGAATCATTAAGGAGATGGCTTCAAAAGGAAATACGTAATCGGTAAATAAAAATTTACCCAAATTCTCAATCATCCCCACTTGAGTGGTATTGGGAATAACCATAGGCGCGGCATCTAAGGTTGTTTTCTTTAAAGCGATTACAACAGCTAATAAAATTGTACCACCACCAATTGCTCCTAAAAACTTAAGCAACAATGATTTGTGTTTTTCGGAATCATTATTAAGATTCAACAGCATGATGGTAAAAAGAAAGAGCACCATTATAGCACCTGCATAAACTATGAGTTGAACAACGGCAAGAAATTGAGCGTTTAACAATACATAATTACCGGCAATGCAAAACATGGTTAAAACCAGGTATAAACAACTGTAAACCGGATTTTTAGATGTAATCACCAATATAGCACAGAAAATAGCCACGAAGGCTAAAAAGAAAAAGATGGCAGTCGTAAAACTCATGACTTATCAGGATTGATGTTTAGCGCGTTCAGAAAGATGTTCTTGTGTTAACGGTTGCAATAAGCGGTCTTTACCGTAAATAAAATCTTTACGTTCGAAACTGGCAGGTGCCGGACTTGTTTCGAGGTAAATCGCTTGTTTAGGGCAGGCTTCTTCACAAAAACCACAGAAAATGCAACGTAACATATTGATTTCATAGGTTGCAGCGTATTTTTCTTCACGGTACAAGCTCTCCTCCCCTTTTTTACGTTCAGCAGCAACCATGGTAATGGCTTCGGCCGGGCAACTTACGGCGCATAAGCCGCATGCAGTGCAGCGTTCAGCCCCTTGTTCATCGCGTTTCAATTCGTGTAAACCTCTAAAAACCGGACTAAAAGGTCGTTCTACTTCCGGATATTTAACGGTTGTTGGTTTTTTTAATAAGTGTTTGAAGGTAATAATCATACCTCCGAATATAGCCGGAAGATACAGGCGCTCCATCAAAGTCATCTTCTTTTGCTCCAGTACCTTTTTTCGATTCGATAAATTATACATACCTGATTTGAATGGTCGCAAAAATAACTTTTTATCTTATTTTTACTAAGATAAAGTTTACAAAATTAATAACACAAGAAGGATTAATGCAGCCAAATAAGTGCATTTTGACGACTGTTAAGTTGAAATGGAATTAAATTGATTTTTGTCAATTCAACGACAATCGCATGCTGCAAAGGTAATTTTGTTACAATTAACCTTTTAGCTTCGGAAACATTGATTTACAAAACTCCCTGCTGTAACGTTCTAATTCTTATTGAATGGAGTTAAATTAGCTTTTAATCCAATACTTGTAATAACTTTATTTAAGTTTGGATCATAGCGTAAGGTTAGCGGAAGCCATAATACATCATTCACTTTATAGCGTAAAGTGGCGTCAAAGCTTTTAAAATTGGTTTGTTCAAAAGAATAGGCCCCTTTAAAGATAGAATTATAGGCCATTCCGGCTTGCAACTCACAAAACGCTTTTCTTTGATTGTTACGAATCACCAGGTTTAAACTACCACTCAATGAAGCTACTTGTCGGTCTAAATTGCGCACCGGTTTGGTTGAATCGTTACAAATCAAAAAGTTGGCAGCCACATTAAATTCTAAGTCGGTATAATCATTCAATTTAATCAAATTGGCTGCAGCAACCGAGTTTATATTTACTTTTTCGAAAACAAACGCATTAGCGAAGGTCGTTCCGTTTACATCCACAAACCAAAGCAGTTTCTTATTGTAATCGTCGATTAAATTGTTGTAAACCGTGTGGGTAATGTTTTTAAAGTTATCATTATCATTCGGAATTAAATTGTGACTTATTTTGCTGTAAAATAAATTCTTTAAGGTGTCGGATAATTCATTATATGTAATTATTCCGTTTAAAAAATTATTGAATTGCGTAGTTTGATAAATCAACGATTGTGCACTTGTAGAATAA
>JAHEYX010000109.1:4417-8835 GCA_023251415.1 Chitinophagales bacterium | reverse complement strand
AAATTTACGCATACAAACGCAAAAAAAACGATTAGTAAATAAGATGCATAATTTTTCATTTGCTGGATTTTAAATACTTTTGAGCTGGATTAAGACAATATTAACATACCTAATATTGTGCCAACCTTTGTTTTTTGTTTTGATCCGACACAAAAGTGGTTTTTTTTTAAAAATATTCAAACAAATAATATGAGCAATTCTCGCGTGTTGTTACTAATAATGGACGGTTGGGGTAAAGGATTAGGTGATAAATCTGATGCTATTGCCCAAGCCCAAACACCTTCGGTTTCAAGTTACTATAAACAATATCCTCATAGTGAACTACTTACGCACAGCGAATGGGTGGGATTGCCAAATGGGCAAATGGGTAATTCAGAGGTTGGCCACTTAAATATTGGAGCCGGTCGAATCATCTATCAAGATTTATTAAAAATAGATAATGCTATAAAGCAGCATTCAATAGACAATAATTCAATTTTACTAGACACTCTCAATTACGTTAAAACCAAAAAGCGTGCTTTGCATTTGATGGGGTTGGTTTCAAACGGAGGAGTGCATTCATCAATGGAGCATTTAAAAGGCTTATGCGCTATTATTCAAGCCCATGAAGTGGAAGAAGTTTATTTACATGCCTTTACGGATGGAAGAGATACTGACCCTAAAAGTGGAATTGGCTTTATAAAGGAAATGCAAACTTACTTAGCAAATACTTCCGTTAAACTGGTATCGATTATCGGTCGTTACTATGCTATGGATCGCGATAAACGTTGGGAGCGTGTTAAAAAAGCGTATGATCTTTTGGTAAATATGGAAGGAGCTGCCGTAGCTGATTTAGTTGCCGCCATGGAACAAAGTTACGCTAATCAAGTAACGGATGAGTTTTTATTGCCCATGTATTTGAAAAACCGGATGAAGCCCATTGCTCCTGAAGATGCAGTTATTTGTTTTAATTTCAGAACAGATCGTTGTCGAGAAATTACAACAGTGCTAACACAGCAGGATTTTCCGGATTTTGGAATGAAAACACTGCCATTACATTATGTAACCTTAACCAATTATGATAGCAGCTATAAAAATGTAAAGGTAATTTTTGACAATGAAAATGTGCATTTGCCTTTAGGTGAAGTATTGGCAAATGCCAACAAAACACAAATACGAATTGCTGAAACCGAAAAATACCCGCACGTTACGTTTTTCTTTAATGGAGGTCAAGAACAAGTATTCAAAGGTGAACGCAGAATAATGATTCCTTCGCCTAAAGTGGCTACTTATGACCTGCAACCGGAGATGAGTGCCTTTGCCTTGACTGAAGCTATACTACCGGAAATAACCGCTAAAACAGCCGACTTTATCTGCTTAAACTTTGCAAACACCGACATGGTAGGACATACCGGAGTGTTTTCTGCCGTGGTTAAAGCAGTTGAAACCGTTGATACCTGTGTCGGTAAAATCGTTAGCGCCGCTTTGAATGCAGATTACGCTATCTTTTTAACTGCTGATCATGGTAATGCCGATTTTATGATTAATTCGGATGGTTCGCCCAATACGGCTCATACCAAAAATCCGGTGCCATTGTTTTTTATCAGTAACCATAAAAACTATGATTTGTTAAATGGTAAATTGGCTGATTTAGCACCAACCATATTAACTTATATGGGAGTACCGGTTCCTTCAGAAATGGATGGTACTAACCTGTTAAAAACAATTTAATTAAGGCTTCCAGAAATGGAGCACCAATACTTCAGCTAGTAAGGCCAGTAAAGCCAGTATAATAAACCAACGCCATAAGGTTATACCTTGGTTTATTTCATTTACTAATCCTGTTAAATTGGTTTGTGTACCATTGGTAAGTAAAAAATTACGTGCGGCTAATTTTTCTTTTAAAGTAGCCGGGTCGTCAAAATGCTGATTTGATTCGAGGCGATTGTAGTTAAATGCAATAAGCGGATTATTTTCTACAGCACCGGTTTTAAGTTCGTAAAATCCTGCTGTGTGCAGGTGATCATTTACTTTCAACAATAAAGTAGCACCAATAGCTCGTTGCTCGGGGATAAATTCTTCCGACTTCCCCTTCAACTTATAAGCTGTTTCCGTACTTTTTGTATCGTTAGGTACGGTAATAGGTGCATTTTGTCCAATGATGAAGGAGGCTGCACTGTTATGAATACCACTTAAAGCAATGTTCAACATTAATGGAACGAAAACAGCTTTAACAGGTAAATCAGAGGCATCAGTACTTAAAGGCACGGCTAAAACAAACAATTTACCTTTTTCAACATTGTATTTAGAAACCAAACTTAGTTTATTCTTACAAGCCAAAAGCACTTCTTCATTTACATTGGTTGATTTACTAAACACGAACAAACGTTTTACATAAGGCAAATCCATGTTTTCGTTAAGCTTTGAAAACACATTTTTGAACGTATTTTCTGCAGTATTGATAAAAGTTACTGCTTGATTAGCCTCCGACATAGCAATTAAGGTATTGGCATGCATGGCAGTTAAGCAATTGTTTAACGCCGTTGCATCCATATTTACACCCGGAACAATCAACAAGGTTCCTCCTGATTTAACGAAAGTGGTAAGTTGATCGGCTAATCCTGAGCTGATTTGAAGCACTTCATTTAAAATGATGCAATGCTGTTCTTTTAAGGTATTGTAATTAATTTGCTGAACCGGCATATTGGTTAGTTCAAATTGCGGGTCTTGCTTAAACAGATTGGTTAAATAAACGCTTTCCTTTTGTTGATTGATAATGGTTACTTTCAACTGTTCTTCTACATGAAAGGAAAAGAAATAATGATCATCAAACACAATGGGGTTGTCATTTATTGAGACTTCACCGGTATTCCAACCACTTTTAGTTATGGTGAGAGGAATGGTATCTAATCGCGTACTTTCTTTCTCCAAATTAAAGTCACCAACCGATTTTAATTGGTCATTCAATTTAAATGTTAAGCGATTGGAGGTCACATTTGTAGCGCCATAGTTTATAATTCGAACAATTAATTTGCTGGTATTATTTACCGTTTGTAAAGGAGAATCAAACCAAACAGAATCGATTGCCAAGTTGGCTAAGTCATCGCTTTTTAATTGAACAGCATGAAACGTAATTGCCGTATCGATGGGCATGCGGTCAACATCATTTTGAGCAGGCTGAAAATCACTTATCAGATAGGCATCGTGAGCGCCTTCTTTAATTGTTGACAAGGCTGCCGCTTGCTTTTTCATGATCAGCGAGAAGTAACCCGAAGCCGGACTAGAATGAATTTCATCAACTGCTTTTATAAAATCGTCTTTGCTTAACAAACGTTGATCCTTTCCGGCCATTTCGTTTGTAATGAGTTGAAATCGATCATCAAGGGCGTATGCTTGTGCTATTTCTTTTGCCTTTTGCTTTGCTGTTTCGATTAATGGAACGCCGTTATTAGTGGCGTTCATACTAAATGAATTATCGATAAATACACTAACTGTATGTGTATTGTTGGTTTTTCCAATTTGCTTACCTGTTAAAAAAGGGTGTGCAAATGCCATTACTAAGCAAAACAAGGCTAGTAGGCGCAAGAACAATACAATCCAGTGGCGAACTCGATTTTGTGAGGTGGTTTCTTGAGTGACTTCTTTTAAAAAACGTATACTTGAAAATTCGACTGTTTTATACCTTCTAAAATTAAACAGATGTACAATAACCGGAATGGCTAAAGCAGTTAAAGCCCATAAAAAGGAAGGATATAAAAATTGCATTACAGCAAACGTTGATTAGAAAATTAAACAAGCACTACATCAAATTTTCGATAATTTTTTCGATAGAAATTCCTTCTGCTTCAGCTTTATAATTACGAACCATACGATGGCGTAATATTGGGATGGCAACGGCTTTAACATCTTCTCTATCCGGCGCATATTTGCCGTGTAAGGCAGCGTGGCATTTGGCTCCCAATACTAAGAATTGAGAAGCACGTGGACCGGCTCCCCAACTGATGTATTTATTTACCATTTCCTTAGCCATTGAAGTATTTGGTCGACTTGCAGCTGCTAATTGAACCGCATATTCTAATACATTATCTGTAATAGGGATTTTACGCACTAAGCCTTGATAAAACTTAATTTCTTCAGCCGTAAGAATTTTATTGATACTTACCTGCTCGTTGACAGTGGTGTTTTTTACAACAGTCAATTCGTCTTTAAATGACGGATAATCAAGAATGATGTTAAACATGAAACGATCCAATTGAGCTTCCGGAAGCGGGTAGGTTCCTTCTTGTTCGATAGGATTTTGCGTAGCTAAAACGAAGAACGGTTTTGCTAATTCATATAGTTTGCCACCAACCGTAATGTTACGCTCTTGCATCGCTTCGAGCAAGGCGGATTGCGTTTTTGGAGGAGTTCGATTGATTTCATCAGCCAAAATAATATTC
>JAHEYX010000109.1:0-4407 GCA_023251415.1 Chitinophagales bacterium | reverse complement strand
TTAAAATGACGGCTTTCATCTAAGATTTCCGAACCGGTAATATCGCTTGGCATTAAGTCGGGAGTGAATTGAATGCGCTTAAAATTCAAATGCAATACATCCGAAATCGTTTTTACCAATAAAGTTTTAGCAAGACCCGGAACACCCACCAATAGGCTGTGTCCGTTACAAAAAATGGCAATCAACACCTTGTCTACCACTTCATCTTGGCCAATAATTATTTTACCAATTTCCTTTTTAAGTTGTTGATAGTGGGTGGCAAATCCATCGATTGCTTCCACATCGCTTTTATAAGTAATCATGTTTAAATAGGTTTAACGAATTACGTGCAGGCAAGATACTAAGAAAGCACTTTTACTTTTTAACAAAATCCTTAACACTTTCACAATTCTTGAATTGCGGGTCGATAACAATGTAATTCTTTTGAATTGTTCGTATTACCCAATCTTTCATTTTATCTTGTTGCTTTTGCTGTGATGCCAACTCTTGAAGTTTAGCATAGTCTTGCATGGGATTTAGCACATGCGGTTGCGTTTTATTTTTTACATAGATAATTCGAACGGCATCTTTACCATCACGTGTTTTACATTTGTGTGGTAAGGAATAGCGACCAACTTTCATGGTATCGGCATAAAAGAACACATCGGCATCGATTGCGCTTGTTTCCAATAAAGTAGAGCCATTGGTTGGGTTAATAAACATTCCACCGTTCAATTTAGTTGGTTCATCCGTTGAATAGCGGTCTACAGCAATATTAAAAGCAATAGAATCGGCACGTAAACGGCGGTGCAAAGAATCTAAACGACTTAATGCATAGTTTAATTCATCATCACCCGACTTTGGCATTATTAAAATATGTTTTGCCTTAGCTTTATCCCCTTGGCGATTAATCATTTTGATGATGTGATAGCCATATTGTGTTTCAATGATATCGCTTATTTCACCGTCTCTTAACTTAAAAAGGGCTGCTTCAAATTCAGGCACCATTTCACCACGTGCAACCAATCCTAAATCGCCACCTTTCAAGGCTGAGCCCGGATCTTCGGAATATAACTTGGCTTGGCTATCAAACGAAACACCTGCGGCTAGCCTTTCTTTAATAGCTAAAAGTTGGTTTTTAGCCGCCATTTTACTGGCATTGGATACTTTTGGCGCAATTAAAATTTGACCAACTTCCATTTCAGCATTGATTAATGGTAAGCTGTCTTTTGGTATTCCTTCGTAGAACTTTTTTACTTCGAGCGGACTAACTTTGGTTTCGCCAACAATTTTTTGCTGCATTTTTTGTGCTTGTAATTGGTCGGCAATGGGGTCGCGAAATTCTTCTTTCAATTTAATGATGGGCTTGTGGTAGTATTCTTCCAGCTTTTCTTTGGATCCAATTTGTTGAATGAAATAATTCATACGACGATCTAATTCATTTTCGATTTCTTCAGGTGTTACCATTATACTATCCTTATTGGCTTGGGCAATCATTAGTTTTTGCAACATTAGTTGACCATAAAGGGTACAAGCCGCATCTTCCGGAATAGCAGCACCTTGAGCAGCCATTTGTGTGAGCTGCAAATCAATATCCGATTGTAACACAATTTTATTGTCAATAATGCCAATTATTTTATCGGCCACCGGAGTAAGCGGTTGAGCAAAGGCTTTAAAATTGGCAAAGGCAATCAAATAACAACAAACAATTGCAGCGGCACAAGAAGTAAAAACGCGAAAATTAGTCATGTATAACTTTTAATAAGAAACGCAAATTTAGTGTTTCGATTGCGGATAAACGGAAGTATTTTTTAATTTAGTTTAAAATCGCGAATAATATCGAAAATATTGGCTGAATTAAGATTCAAGCTAAATGTAATTTTTTGTTTATACCGATCTATTGGGCTTTTCGAACCAAAATTATCCGAGTAATAGGTTTTAAAGTCATTGGACAAGAAGAACGGAAAGTTTACTTTAAAGACTTCATTAATATGAAATGTTAATCCACCTTCGTATTGGATGGGTGCATAAAAATTTGATTTTTTATTGCAATAACCAATACCTGCGTAAAGTTGTAAAGGGAATTTTACTGGTAAATCATAGGTTACATGCGAACTCAACAGTAAGCCGTAAGTATATCCAATAGGAGCAGCCGCTAATGGAGTAACAGCTCGAAATCCGCCTTCTACCTCATTAATTTGATTGCCTAACCAAGCGGTATTTTCATTTCTACCAAAGTAGTAAAAGTCGTAACGGTAATCATTCGGGCCGGTCCAAGAAGACAAGGAGCTGGCAAAGCCTGTTCCCAAATCGGAAGAGCCAAACAAACGCCATTCAACTCCTTTTCCGGAAGCATTTATCACCCACTTGGTTTTGAAAGTGGCTGCTAATTTTAACAAATCACCGGTTTGTTCGAAACGAGCAATAAGGCTAGTTGGTTGTATTTTTTTATCGTAATCAAGTTTATATTCAAGCGATTGTAAAGCAGAATTCCTGTATAAGAGCAAGTAGGCACTTTTATTTTTTGTTCCAACCTCTAACATATCCGGCCTTCTTGTAATTAGGTTGGATGCTAGTTTAATTGAATGCTTTGCCAAGGAGCGCATTTGTTTGTTTTTGAAACGAATCTCCAATTGTGGTTTAACGAGCATATACCCATTTGGAGCATATTTATCCGCTAAATCACTAAACGACTTTGCACTTATTGAAAGTCGAATAGTTTGAAAAGTCTTTTTCGGAAACCAATCGTAGCTGCAATTTGCTAAACCTGTTATTGCTGTTGAATTGGTCGCATACATTGGGAAAAACTCGAATTGAAAGCGCTGAGTTGGCACAAAGTGATTGTACAAACCCAGGCCAATCATGAATCCGTCGTATTTATTGGCTCCAACAGCGGGGCACCAATACAACGTAGTGTGTTTTGGGTCTTCCACGCTACCAATTGCTTTTAGCTTTAACGGTTCAACTTTTTTAAACGGACCTGCAATTTTTGAAGTATTATTTCTCCTGTTCACTTCAGGAATACAATAAGCTGCATCGATTTGCAATTTATCATAATTACCGGCCGGAAATAAGACTTTCATTTTACCTAAAAAACCGCCATAAGGGACCGTAGTTATTATAGAATCATTGCGAATTCCGCTAATAGTATATGCAGCGCGAACGGTGCTTTTATTTTTGACCGTTACATTATAATAGGAGTTGGCCACAATTTGCACTTTATTTTTATCGATATGTTGCAATTGCATATCGATTTTTTTTGTGGAACCAATAATATCATCAAAAAACCAATTGAGATAGGCTGGTGAATGCAAGAATACTGCTTGAATATCTTGAGGCTGAGGATGCTTGAACTGCCATTCTTTAAAATAAACCTGCATGTAATGATCAAATGAATCTTGCCCCATTACGTTGGCTAGATAATTCAATACTAAAGGTGTTTTTGCATAGATGTCGGCATAATAATTCATAGCCGTAAAGCCGGTTGACGGGGAGCTAATGCTTTGGTCTTCATTTTTACGAGCCGTATATAAATAAGCCAAATACGGCAGATTATTGCCACTTCCGTCATCCATAGATAAGGAGAAGCCCTTATTTAAACGCATTAAAAATCCATTGATGCCTTTAGAATGTTGTTTTCGTTCTCTTTCCTTCATCATAGCAGTATAACGCTTTTCGTAATAAGAATTAATCCCTTCATCGAGCCATGGATACAAACGTTCATTACTGCCGAGCATGCCCTGAAACCAATTGTGTCCTACTTCATGTACGATAACGGTTTCAAGCTCACTCATTGAATTAATAGCACCAATAACAGTTACCATTGGGTATTCCATACCACCACCGGCTTTTAATTCACCTTCTACGGCAGTTACGTTATCGTAAGGATAATTGCCTATCCATTTGCTGTAGTACTTAATGGTGTTATTAATTATCGGAATTCCCTTTTTCCAAAACTTTGCTTCTTTATTGGTAAAAAGGAGCCAGGTAGTAACCTGATGTCCTGAATTTTCGAGTAATACCGTACTTTTTAATACATGGTAGCGCTTATCGGCAAACCAAGCAAAATCGTGAACCTTTTCTGCTGTATAATGTATTGTTTTAAGTCGGGTTGCAGAAAGCGGAAAATCCATAGCAGCATTATAGGAAGATAGATTAGCAGTAGAATCAGCTAGACGGTTCATCCAATTGATTTCAGTTTGATCCAGTAAATTGCCGGTAGCACCAATGACATAGTTTTCAGGCAGCGTAATGCTAACATCATAAGAGGCAAAATCGGCATAAAATTCACCTTGATCCAAATAAGGTAAAGGATGCCAACCATCTTTATCAAATACGGCCGGTTTGGGATACCATTGACTGATTTGATATTGTTGACCGATATGTCCGAGCCGGGAGAATGTTTTAGGAATTTTTACATGAAAAGGT
>JAHEYX010000108.1 GCA_023251415.1 Chitinophagales bacterium | reverse complement strand
GGATTTCCTTCCAATACATGCTTCTGTTTTCCGGCTTAACCACCAATTGCTGAAGCATAAGCAAATACCTACCGAAATGATAAAAAGGACGCATAATTTTGTGGCTCAAACGTACCACTAATAATTGAATTAGACAAAAAGGAAAAAGCGGTTCATTGATAATTTTTCATCAAATCAATGCTACCCAATTATTTTAAATAGTTGTTGATGTAACGTGCCGTATGACTTTCTTTGCATTTTGCCAATTGTTCAGGAGCTCCGGTAAACAATACCCTTCCACCACCCTGCCCGCCTTCGGGACCAATATCAATGATATGATCGACGGTTTTGATCACATCTAAATTATGTTCGATTATGAGTACGGTGTTTCCTTTGTCGACCAGCTTATGAATCACTTCCATTAAAATGCGAATGTCTTCAAAATGCAGACCTGTAGTAGGTTCATCTAAGATATAGAAGGTGTTTCCTGTATCAATTTTTGAAAGCTCGGTTGCTAATTTTACCCGTTGTGCTTCACCTCCGCTGAGTGTTGTAGAAGATTGCCCTAAGCGTATATACCCCAAACCAACATCTGCCAATGTTTTAATTCTACGATAAATATTCGGGATGGCTTCAAAAAACGGAACAGCTTCTTCTACCGTCATATCCAATATATCACTTATTGACTTGCCTTTGTAGCGTATTTCTAGCGTTTCGCGATTAAAGCGTTTACCCAAGCACTTTTCACAAAGCACTTCTACATCCGGTAAAAAATTCATTTCTATCACCTTCATACCACCGCCTTCGCAATGTTCGCAACGCCCTCCTTTAACGTTAAAGGAAAATCTACCCGGTTTATACCCTCTAATTTTTGCTTCCGGGAGTTGCGTAAATAAAGTACGTATTTCTCCAAAAACGTTGACATAGGTAGCAGGATTACTGCGAGGTGTTCGACCAATGGGACTTTGATCAATTTCAATAACTTTATCGATAGCTTTTAATCCGCTAACCGATTGATGTGTTAAAGGCTTCATTTTGGAGTAGAAGCAATGGTTCATCAATATCGGATACAAAGTTTCATTGATTAAGGTTGATTTGCCACTTCCGGATACTCCGGTGACACCAATTAATTTACCCAATGGAAATTCGACAGCAATGTTCTTTAGGTTATTGCCGGTGCATCCTTTGAGTGCTATCACGTTGCCGTTTCCCTTTCTACGTTGTGAAGGAACAGGGATTTTGCGTGTGCCGGTTAGATAAGAAGCCGTAAGTGATTTACTTTTTAGTATATCGGTATAATTTCCTTCGGCTACCACTTTCCCGCCGTGTTCACCTGCACCAGGTCCGATATCGATGATATGATCGGCTGCTTGCATAATTTCTTCATCGTGTTCCACAACCAATACGCTGTTGCCAATATCGCGCAATTGTTTGAGGGAATGAATTAATTTTTGATTATCGCGTTGATGCAAGCCTATACTTGGTTCATCGAGGATATAGGTAATACCGGTTAATTGAGAACCGATTTGCGTAGCCAATCGAATACGCTGCGATTCGCCACCGCTAAGGCTTCCGGTACTTCTGTTTAAGGTTAAATAGTTTAAACCAACATCTAACAAAAATTGGATGCGGGTTACAATCTCTTTTATTATCTCCGTCGAGATTTGAAGTTGTTTGGATGACAGTTTGGAAGGTAGTTGCTCAAACCAATGGTGAAGTTCATCCAAATCCATTGCGCCTAATTCAGCACAGTTTTTTTCATTGATTTTAAAATACAGGCTTTCTTTACGTAAGCGAGTGCCTTCGCAAGTAGCGCAAGTGCTTAATTCCATGTATTCTTCTGCCCATCTTCTAATGCCTTCTGAAGTACTTTCTTCGTAATACCGTTTCAATTGTGGAACAAGCCCTTCATAACTTGTTTCGGCATTGGCTGACCAAGGGTTTGAAATGCCGGTAATTTTTTCATCGCCACTGCCGTTTAAAATCACGTCCATTACGGCAGGGCTTAATTTCTTAATTGGTTCATCTAAACTGAATTTGTATTTTTTTGCCAATGCTTTCAGTTGACCAAATGCAAAATTGTCTTTGTAAATGCCTAATGGAGCGAGACCTCCTTTATGTATACTTAAATTAGAGTCAGGTATTAATGCCGTTTTATTCACTTCATGTATCATACCCATTCCTTTACAAGCCGGACAAGCACCATAAGGTGAATTGAAAGAAAAGGAGTTTGGAGAAGGCTCATCATAGGATATGCCGCTATCGGCGCACATCAAGGTTTTACTGAGCAATTCAGCTTTTGGAGCATCCAAGTTGGTAATCATTAATTGCCCTTTACCCATCTTCAAAGCCACTTGTACAGAGGCTTTAACGCGCTCCAACAAATCTTCTTCCATTTCCATGCGATCGATCACCAATTCAATATCATGGATTTTGAATCGGTCTAATTGCATTTTATCGACTATGTTTTGAATAGTACCGTCAACTCGAATTTTAGTATATCCTTGTTTTCTAACTTGCTCAAACAATTCGCGGTAATGCCCTTTACGACCTTTAATCAAGGGGGCCAAAATCGCTATCTTCTTCCCTTCATAATTAGTTGTGATGTGTTGAACGATTTGTTCTTCCGAATAACGCACCATTTTTTTGCCGGTTACATACGAGTAAGCCTCACCGGTTCGTGCATATAACAAGCGGATAAAATCATAAATTTCGGTTACTGTACCGACTGTTGATCGCGGGTTTTTATTGGTCGTTTTTTGTTCAATAGCAATTACCGGCGACAAGCCATTGATTTGATCAACATCGGGTCGTTCCATGCTGCCAATAAATTGACGGGCATAGGCAGAAAAGCTTTCCATATAACGACGTTGTCCTTCGGCGAAAATAGAATCAAATGCGAGCGATGATTTGCCACTTCCACTAATACCGGTTATCACCACTAACTGGTTACGAGGAATATGAACGCTAATATTTTTTAAATTATGAACACGAGCGCCTAATACACTTAAATATTCGATTTCGGAATCGCTGATTGCTGGCAATTTTGATTTCGCTTTTTGCGCTTTATTCATTTGAGTTGGTCTTGCTTCCTTTACTAATTTTACTTTCACTTGCTACTAACAACTTAAAAGCGCATTAGTTCCATAATTTTATCAAAAACATCATCAGCCGATGGTTTACAGAAATAATCGCCATCGGTTCCGTAGGCACTTCGGTTTGGTACAGCTGTTAAACATTGTGCCGGAGCATCTAAATAGCGGTAACCTTCTTGAATTTCCAAAACCTGTTGCATCATATAAGCCGTAGCACCACCCGGTACATCCTCATCAAAGAACAATATGCGATTGGTTTTCTTCAATGATTCTACAATACAATGGTTGCGATCAAACGGCAATAAAGTTTGCACGTCTATTAATTCTATGCTAACGCCAAATGGTTTTGCCAATTCGATAGCTTCTTGCGCAATTCGAATACATGATCCATAAGAAACGATGGTAATATCAGTACCTGCTTGCAAGGTTTCAGGAATACCGAATGGTACTGTAAATTGAGTAAGATTGGCTGGTAATTTTTCTTTAAGGCGATATCCATTAAGACATTCTATCACCAAACCCGGTTCGTCACTTTTTAATAACGTATTGTACATACCTGCTGCTTGCGTCATATTTCGTGGAACACACAAATACATACCGCGTAGTGCACCAAGTATCATTTGCATTGGTGAACCGGTATGCCAAATTCCTTCCAGACGATGTCCGCGTGTACGAATAATTACCGGGGCACGTTGACCACCGGCACTGCGGTATTGTAAAGTAGCAACATCATCACTTAAAGGTTGTAAACCATATAACAAATAATCCAAATATTGTATTTCAGCAATTGGGCGAAGTCCTCTCAAGGATAAACCTATCGCTTGTCCCATAATGGTTGCTTCACGAATTCCGACATCAAAAATTCGTTCGATACCATATTTTGCTTGTAAACCTGCAAATCCTTGGTTGACGTCTCCAATTTGACCCAAATCTTCACCAAAAGCAACCACTAACGGATTCGTAGCAAAGGTTTGATCGAAATAATGATTTAATATTTCGAATCCGTTTAATTGTGCAGCATTGGCATCGTATTGTACTTTAACCTCATTCACTTTTAGGGCATTCAAAGGCGTTTCACTATGCAAGTGTGCGGTGTAACGGTAGTTATTTTCAGCCATTAAACGCGTTTTTAATCCTTGCAACAATTGTGTACCGTTGGTAGAAAAAGGTTCAAGTTTCCATAACATTCTACGAATACTGCTGACCATATCTTTGCGATAAGGTTCACGAATAGCTGTTAATTCTTTAACAGCAGCTTGGCACTCTTCAACCAAGACACCTTCAGCAGCGATTTGATGATAGACTTGACAGAGCTCTTGAATTTCTTGTTTAATAGGCGTCAAGTAAGCATTCCAAGCCGCTTGTTTGGCCTTGGAAACGGCGTCACGTGCTTCGTCTTCTAAACGTTTCAGTTCATCTTCATCGGCAATCGCATTAGCGGTAATCCATTCACGCATTTTCTTGATGCAGTCGAATTCTGTTTCCCAAGCTAAGCGTTCTTTCGATTTATAACGTTCATGCGATCCGCTAGTACTGTGTCCTTGCGGTTGAGTAACTTCTTCGATATGGAATAAAACCGGGCAATGTTCGGTGCGGCATTTTTCGATTCCTTGGGTATACGCTTCAATCAAAGCGGCGTAGTCCCAAGCTTTAACGCGATAAATATAAATTCCGTCACCGGCTTCGTTTTTCTCGAATCCACTCAAGGCTTCACTAATACTACCCTTGGTGGTTTGGTATTTTTTAGGAACGGAAATTCCATATCCATCATCCCAAACATTAATAGCCAAAGGCACTTTCATCACCGCTGCTGCATTTACGGTTTCCCAAAAATGTCCTTCAGAAGTAGAAGCGTCACCAATCGTTACAAAACAAACTTCTTCACCTTTATTGGATAATTGCGTGAAGCTGTGCAAGGCTTGATTTTCACGAACCAATTTAGAAGCTAAAGCTAGCCCTAATGCGCGAGGCATTTGACCGGCAGTAGGGGAAGCGTCAGCGGCGGTTATTTTTTTATCGGTCAGCGATTTTAGAGAACCATCATCATTGATAAGGCGGGTTGCGAAATGTGCATTCATTTGACGGCCGGCACTGTGTGGTTCAGCCAGCACATTGGTATCGGCATAAAGTTGAGCAAAGAGTTCTTGCAAATTGGTCATTTCGGCGGCTAACATAAATGTTTGATCGCGGTAATAACCACTGCGCCAATCGCCATTACGAAACACTTTAGCCATGGCAAGCTGAGGCACTTCTTTTCCATCACCGAATATTCCGAATTTTGCTTTACCGGTAAGTACTTCCCGACGACCCATTAAACTTGCTTCACGACTTTCAAAAGCAATACGATAGTCGCGTAAAACTTGCACTTGAAAGCTTTCAAATGTAAGGGCCTCATTTTTTAACGAATTTTCCATCTTATGGCAAATATATTTTTTATTAACAAAGCTGAAAGTACTGTAAATAGTAGGCTTAACACACGATTAACAATACAAGACTTCAAAAGTATGCAAAAGAATTTAATTTTGAATTGATAATAGAAATAAATCGAAATAAACACGAAACTTGGTATTAGAAAATAATTGCATTCACATTTAGTTAGCGAAATCGAAGCTTGTTTTTTTGGTTTGTGGTACAATTATTGAAAATTTTGCAACATCGTTTAAATTGCCTTTACATAAGCTATTCCATTTAACTCTGAAACCCATTTGCATGAAAAAACTTTTTACACTTATTATTAGTTGCATTACTTTGACAGTTGTATTTTCACAAAACAATCCGGTAAAAGTTAAATCTGCGGATGAGGCTAAGGCAAAAATGAATCAAGCCACTAAAGTAGCTACTCCTGTAACTGCAACCGGTGGAGCAAACACGACACCAATTCCAACGAATTCAGTTCCTAAAGCTGCTCCCGCTCCACTTCCAAAAACACCTGCTCCGGTTGCTGCTGAAAATCCTAATGCAGCCGAATTTAAGTTCAATGAAGAATCACATGATTTTGGAACTGTGCCGGAAGGTCCGGAGGTTAAATATGACTTTGAATTTACGAATATTGGTAAAGAGCCATTAGTTTTACAAAATGTACGTGCCAGTTGTGGTTGTACAACACCGGTTTGGTCGAAAGAACCGATTATGCCAGGTCAAAAAAGTAAAATCACTGCGGTATATCACACACAAGGTCGTCCCGGAAATTTTTCTAAAACCATTACGGTAACTAGTAATGCAAAAGGTGGCGACAAATTGCTTTATATCAAAGGCGTTGTTGAAAAAGCTCCCTCAACAGTAGCACCTGAAAAAGCACCTAATTTAATCAATGAAATTCAAGAGCATAAAAACTAATCATCACAACTTAAAATCTAAAACTATGAAACAATTCACTTTGTTATTTTCAGGTATGGTTTTGTTTAGTCATTTAACGATGGCACAAAACACTACTCCTGCTCAAGTTCCGGTACGTCCGGTTGCTAAGACCAGAGAAATTAAAGAAATGCCTGCAAAACCTGCTGCTGGTGCTCCGGCAGCTGCTCCGGCAAAAACTATTAAAGCTACAAAAACAGCTGCTCCGGCTCCTGCAGTTAAGCCATCAAACAATACGGCAACTAAAGCTGCTGCACCGGCTAACAGTGGAAATACCACAGCTGTTAAAGCTGCTCCAACTGTAAGCAACACACCAGCTCAAGCAACAGCGAAACCAACAACAACACCAAAAGGACCAATTTACGAACAAATTCCAAGTAATCCGACTGCTCCTGCTTCAAGTGCAGAAATAGCATTTGTAACAACAAATCATGATTTTGGTACAGTAGAAGAAGGTGTTGAAGCTACCTATGATTTTGAATTCACCAATACCGGTAAAGATTCATTAAAATTAACAAATGTACATGCCTCTTGTGGTTGTACTACTCCTAGTTGGCCGCATGAAGCTATTTTACCCGGTCAAAAATCAAAAATTACAGCAACGTATCATACACAAGGCCGCCCCGGTGCATTTAGCAAAACAATTTTTGTTACTACGAATTCAAAAACTCCGGAAATACAATTAGTAATTACCGGCACGGTTAATCATGTTTCTCCGGTGGAAACAGAAAAAAAACCTAATGAAGTGCAAATGGCTATACCTGAAAAAAAATAATTCTATCTTTACTCCATAATTAAAACCAATTTAAAAAAACGAATCACATGAAAAAATTAGTACTATTTTCCATTGCTGCAGGATTGACAATGAATGTAATGGCACAACAAGCTGCTCCTGCTGCTGCGCCTCAACCGGCTACTCCGGCTAAAGCTGCTCCTGCTCCTGCTAAACCTGCTGCTCCTCAAGCAACTCCAGCTGCTGCAACTAAAGCTCCGGCTGCTGCTCCTGCTGCTACCCCAGCTGCTACTCCTGCTACTGCTGCTACTCCTGCTCAAACAACTGATAATGCTGCTAATCCGAACGCTCCGGATCTTAAATTTGTTACTGATCAACATGATTTCGGTACCGTTCCGGAAGGACCTCAAGCTAAATATGATTTCGAATTTACTAATGAAGGTAAAGAACCATTAGTATTACAAAACGTTCAAGCTTCTTGTGGTTGTACAACTCCAGAATGGCCTAAAAGCCCAATTTTACCTGGTCAAAAAGCTAAAATAACTGCTATCTACAATACACAAGGTCGTCCGGGTGCATTTACAAAAACAATTACTGTTACATCAAATGCAAAAACGCCTTCTAAAGTAATCACTATTCGTGGTACAGTAGAAGCTGCACCGGCTACTACAGCTCCTGAAAAAGCGCCAAACATGATTACTACTCCTGCTCCTGAAAAGCACTAATCTGTTTTAAATTATATAAAAAAGCCCGTTGATAATCAACGGGCTTTTTTATTATATACTAGTCGTATTTCAATGCCAGTTCTAACCATCGATCACTTTTCTCTTCTGTCTTTTTCATTAATTCGCTTAATTGATTGCTGATTTTTTGAATAGCTTCGAAATCATTTAAGCCAATCAATTGTTCGGTTAAGAGCTTTTTCTCATTTTCCAGTTTTTCTAATTCGCGTTCCAATTTTTCGTATTCCTTTTTATCGTTGTACGACATTTTAGGTTTTTCCTTAACAACGGGTTGCTCTACCAGGCTAGTTTCGGGTTCGGTAAATTTGGATTTACTTCTGCTCAGCGCCTTTTGATAGGCACGGTATTCGGTAAAATTGCCCGGAAAATCAGTAATTACGGCATCTTCTTCAAATACAAACAAGTGATCTACCAATTTATCCATGAAATAGCGATCATGCGAAACGATGAGCACACAGCCTTCAAAGTGTTGTAAAAAATTCTCGAGCACTTGAAGCGTAATTAAATCCAAATCATTGGTTGGTTCATCCAATATTAAGAAATTGGGGTTGCGATACAATATCGTGAGTAATTGCAAACGACGTTTTTCTCCGCCACTTAACTTCGATAAAAAAGTAAATTGTTTATCTGCATCAAAAAGGAATAATTGCAAAAACTGGGAAGGGCTAACTTTAGTACCATCGGCAAGAACAAAGTTTTCTGCAATGCTCTTTACATATTCAATGGTTCGCATATCTTCTTTGAACACTAGGCCTTGTTGATTAAAGTAGCCAAAAACAACTGTTTCACCAATATTTACCTTACCTGTATCAGCCGATTCTAAACCGGCTATAATATTTAAGAATGTAGTTTTCCCTGTTCCATTTGCTCCAACCACCCCAATTCGTTCCTTGCGTTTAAAGGTATAATCAAACCCGCGTAAGAGCATTTTCTCGCCAAATTGTTTATA
>JAHEYX010000107.1 GCA_023251415.1 Chitinophagales bacterium | reverse complement strand
ATTAATACTCGAGATGTTTTATACCTGCGGCTTGCGTCGGTCCGAGTTGATTCATTTGCAAAGGCGCAATGTGGATTATTATAATATGCAATTAAAAGTATTGGGAAAGGGTGGGAAAGAACGTATAGTACCGCTTTCTACCGATTTGAAATTGCACATGCAACAATATGAAAAAATCTGCGTAACGCCCCAAACAGAAGATGCAGCTTATTTTTTTCTGACAGCTTCCGGTGAAAAGATGTATGATAGTTTAGTGTATCGAATCGTAAAACAACATTTGCAATTGGTAACCACTATTAAAAAGAAGAGTCCGCACGTATTGCGTCATTCCTTTGCCACACATTTAAGTAATAACGGGGCCGATTTAAATGCCATCAAAGAATTATTGGGTCATTCGAGCTTGGCTGCCACCCAAGTTTATACGCATAATTCGATTGAGAAATTAAAGCATGCATACAAAAATGCGCATCCACGTTCTTAACTTTAAAAAAATATCGGCTTAATAATTTGAAAACTCTATTTTCGTTTGCTAATTTTATTTATTGATTTATCTGACTTGAACATTAAACGATTAAAAACACTACAGTATGCAAATTCAAATCCATCCCATTCATTTTCAGACCGACGCTAGATTAGAAGAAACCATTCAAGAAAAAGTAGGCCGTTTAACGCATTATTATGCAAAGATTGAACGTGCTGATGTATATTTAAAATTAGATAACAATGATGCACAAGTAAAACAGAAAGTGGTTGAAATCCGCTTGCATGTTCCGGGAGCTGATTTGTTTACAAGTCAAACCAGTAATATGTTTGAAGCAGCTTTAGATTTATCAATCGATCAAATCAAGAAGCAACTAATTCGCAAAAAAGAAAAGCAATTAGAGCACTAAGAAAAAAAAATAAAAAAAAATATCTGCTTACGCTTTGACATTACAAAAATTAGATTCTATATTTGCAGTCCTTTTTTAAGGGTGATACACACTTTTTAAAGGATGTTCTTTGTAAATACTGCGATAGCATTGGTTTTCAATCGATGTTAGCGTAAAAAGCAGGCATATAAGAAGTTCAGTAGACACTATTAAACAACTACCTGTACGATTCTTTTACTACTTTTAAATCAACACAAGCCGAAGTAGCTCAGTTGGTAGAGCAGCTGATTTGTAATCAGCAGGTCGGGGGTTCGAATCCGTTCTTCGGCTCTAAATTTTAGAGGTTTATTTAAAAGTAAAAATGGAAGTCGTTAAATCGGGAAACCGATCGGGTAGTTGTCTAATAGTGCTATTTTTTTTATAGCTTACTTGTAAAAGAGGCGGAAGCGGTGATTAATTACTGTTTCATTTAATTTTTTTGGAGAGTTACCAGAGTGGCCAAATGGGACAGACTGTAAATCTGTTGTCTTACGACTTCGGTGGTTCGAATCCACCACTCTCCACAACGTCTTTTTTTAGTAGTAAAGAAGAACCAACGTTCATTGGGTCATGATAGTGTATGCAGGAGTAGCTCATTTGGTAGAGCGACAGCCTTCCAAGCTGTAGGTAGCGGGTTCGAGCCTCGTCTCCTGCTCAATTGTAAAAGGGAAACCAATTACAGATTTGAAGCGGTGTGATCATCAGTAAATTTACAATAGCCAACCGTTATCTAAATAAACTGTCTGATAACTTCGTTCGTTGCCGTTGTAGCTCAGCTGGTAGAGTACGTCCTTGGTAAGGACGGGGTCACGGGTTCAAGTCCCGTCAATGGCTCAAAGTAGAAATTTTTAATTTTAAACATAACAAACATCTAAAAAAATGGCTAAAGAAACATTCGTACGTAACAAACCCCATGTCAACATCGGTACAATCGGACACGTTGATCATGGTAAAACTACCTTGACTGCTGCTATCACCAACGTGTTAGCCAATAAAGGTTTGGCTCAAAAAAGAGATTACGATTCAATCGATAATGCTCCTGAAGAAAAAGAACGTGGTATCACAATCAATACAGCTCACGTAGAATATGAAACAGGTAATCGTCACTATGCGCACGTTGACTGTCCAGGTCACGCGGATTATGTAAAAAACATGGTTACCGGTGCTGCCCAAATGGACGGTGCAATCTTGGTTGTTGCCGCTACTGATGGTCCAATGCCTCAAACTCGTGAACATATCCTTTTAGCTCGTCAAGTAGGTGTACCTCGTATCGTTGTTTTCATGAACAAAGTTGACTTGGTTGAAGATCCTGAATTGTTAGAGTTAGTTGAAATGGAAATTCGTGATTTGTTAAGCTTCTACCAATTTGATGGTGCTAACATTTCTATCATTAAAGGTTCTGCAACCGGAGCTTTAGCAGGTGATCCTCAATGGGTTAAAGCTGTTGAAGATTTGATGGAAGCAGTTGATAAAGATATTCCGGTTCCAGAAAGAGCTGTTGATAAACCGTTCTTGATGCCTGTGGAAGACGTGTTCTCTATTACCGGTCGTGGTACTGTTGCTACCGGTCGTATCGAAAGAGGTGTTATCAATGTTGGTGATGCTATCGAAATCATTGGTTTACGTGACGAATCTATCAAATCTACCGTTACAGGTGTTGAAATGTTCCGTAAATTATTGGATCGTGGTGAAGCCGGTGATAACTGTGGTTTGTTGTTACGTGGTGTGGAAAAAGCTGATATCGAACGCGGTATGGTTATTTGCGCTCCAGGTTCAATCACTCCGCACACTGAATTCAAATGCGAAGTTTACGTGTTGAGCAAAGAAGAAGGTGGTCGTCATACGCCATTCTTCAACAAATACCGTCCTCAGTTCTATTGCAGAACAACAGACGTTACCGGTGAAGTTATGTTGCCTCAAGGTATCGAAATGGTTATGCCTGGTGATAACGTTGCTTTAACTGTAAAATTGATTGCTAAAGTAGCTATGGAAAAAGGTATGCGTTTCGCTATCCGTGAAGGTGGCAGAACTGTAGGTGCCGGTCAAGTTACTGAAATCTTGAAATAATAAATAAATAGGTCTGTTGGTCATTGCGCGTTGGTGTAAACTAATGTCAATGACCAACAACTTTTTATACGGGCATAGTTCAACGGCAGAATTGTGGTCTCCAAAACCTCCGATCTAGGTTCGAATCCTGGTGCCCGTGCCAACAGTTAAAGCATTCTTTTTAGTAAGAATGCTTTAATTTTATAGAAAATATAAAGAACTTTTCTATTTTTACACCTCTTAATTACACGCTATGGTACAACGTTTAAAAAATTATGTTTCTGAAGCTTATAACGAATTAATGTTTAAAGTTTCTTGGCCTACTTGGTCTGAATTACAAGGCTCTGTTACTGTTGTTTGCGTTGCTTCAATTATTGTTGCAGTAATGGTTTATGCTATGGATTTAGTATCAAACTTCGCATTAACAAATTTCTATACTTTATTCAAATAATCAATTCTTAGTTATAAAATGGAAGCAGCAGCAACTGAAAAAAAGTGGTTTGTCCTAAGAGTAGTTAGCGGTAAGGAAAAAAAAGCCAAAGAATATATTGATAAAGAAATTTCCAGATCTAATTGGGAACCAATTATTGCACAAGTCTTCTTACCAATGGAAAAAGTTTACAAAATTGTAAACGGTAAGAAAGTTATCAAAGAACGTAACTATTACCCCGGTTATGTTTTCATTGAAGCCGATGTTAATAAAATGAGTGGTGAAATTCTTCATACCATTAAAAATGTTTCCGGTGTAATCAACTTCTTGGGTAATAATAAACCAACTGCTTTACGTAAATCAGAGGTTAATAAAATGTTGGGTACAACCGACGAACATGCTGACGCCGGTGTGCAAATGGATGAACCATACATTGTTGGCGAATCAGTTAAAATTACCGACGGTCCGTTCAATAATTTTAATGGTACTATCGAAGAAGTAAGTGAAGAAAAGAAAAAATTGAAAGTAAATGTGTTAATCTTTGGTCGTAAAACACCACTTGAATTAAACTATACTCAAGTTGAAAAAATTACCAGTTAATAATTCATTTAATTAATTAAAGGCTGATGAACGCTTTGTTTATCAGCCTTTTTTTATGCGTATAAAAATGCTAATAATATGAGTAAATCGGCAGTATTAATCGGAGCAACCGGCTTGGTGGGCAGTTCTTTATTAACCTTACTTTTAGCCGATGCTAACTATAGTAAAATTACCGCGTTGGTTCGTAAACAACAACAATGGAATCATCCGAAACTAACTACTGCAGTAGTCGATTTTAATAAACAAGCATCATGGGAACATTTACTTAAAGGCGATGATTTGTTTATTTGTACGGGTACAACCATAAAAAAAGCAGGCTCGCAACAAGCGTTTCGTGCTGTTGATTTCGACCTGCCCTTTGAACTGGCAAAACAAGCTCGTCAAAACAAGATGAAACAGTGTATTCTTGTTTCGGCTTTAGGCGCTGCAACCAATAGCCGTTTTTTTTACCCGCGTGTAAAAGGTGAATTAGAACAAGCTATTGCTGATTTAAAATTTGAATGTACCTTACTGATTCAGCCTTCCGTGCTGTTAGGTATAAGAACGGAAAGTAGACCGCTTGAATTTATTAGTCAGGGTATTATGCGTGAATTACGCTTTTTGTTTATCGGCCCCTTCTATGATTATCGAGCTATAAGTGGCTATCAAGTGGCTAAAGCCATGCTTTTTTATGCGAATAAGGCAATGACAGGTGTTCATCGTATTAAAGGGAAAGCCTTGTTTAAATTGAATTAAAGCCATAAAAAAAGCCACTTTAAAAAAGTGGCTTTTTTTATGGCTATTTCGTTCCGAATTAATTACTGTTATTGGCTTCCGGACGAGGTAATAAAACTTTGCGGCTTAAGCGGAACTTACCGGTTTTTGGATCGGTTCCAATTATTTTAATACGCACTATATCGCCTTCTTTGAATACACCTTCCATCGTTTGTAAACGTTGGTGTGTGATTTCAGAGATATGCAATAAACCTTCTTTACCAGGTAAGAATTCTACAAAAGCTCCAAATTCTTTAATGGATTTTACTTTTGCATCATATTCATCACCAACTTGCGGTACGTGAACAATATTCTTAATGGCAGCAACGGCTTTGTCCATACCTTCTTTATCAACAGCAAGGATACTAACTTCTCCGTGATTACCCACTTCTTCAATACTGATTGATGTTCCGGTTGTACGTTGTAATTCTTGAATAATTTTACCACCCGGTCCGATAACTGCACCAATAAATTCTTTATCGATGATGATTTTTTGAATACGAGGAGCATGTGGTTTATAGTCTTCACGCGCTGTTGCAATCACCTTATTCATTTCACCTAAGATGTGGGCGCGACCTTGACGAGCTTGTTCAAGCGCTTCAGCTAATACTTCATAACTTAAACCATCTATTTTGATATCCATTTGGCAACCACAAATACCTTTGGCAGTTCCGGTTACTTTGAAATCCATATCACCTAAATGATCTTCATCTCCGAGGATATCAGATAAAATGGCATATTTACTACCATCTTTACTGGTAATCATACCCATGGCTATACCACTCACTCCACCGCTGATTTTTACACCAGCATCCATTAAAGCCAAGGAACCGGCACAAACAGTTGCCATTGACGATGAACCATTTGATTCCAATACATCACTCACCACACGAATGGTGTAAGGACAATCAGCAGGTAATACCATTTCTAACGAACGTTTTGCAAGCTTACCATGGCCAATTTCACGACGACCAGGACCACGATTTGGTTTTACTTCACCGGTACTGAACGATGGGAAATTGTAATGCAATAAAAACTTGGCATATTCAATTTCGTGTGCCTTATCCAACATTAATTCATCATCGGCACCACCTAAGGTAACAGTAGCTAAAGCTTGTGTTTCACCACGAGTAAACACGGCAGCTCCGTGTGGAGAAGGTAACGCATCAATTTCCATCCATAACGGACGTACTTGATCGAGTTTACGACCATCCAAACGAACGCGATCATTTAAGATCATGTTGCGAATCACTTCTTTTTCGATGTCGTGGAAATAACGTTTGAATAAGGGTTTTAATTCATCTGTTAAGCTTTCGCCTAAGCTTTCAACGTATTCCGCAGCTATTTTTTTGAATGCATCAGAACGTTCATTTTTACCTAAGGCAGCTTTAGCAACAGTTAATATTTTGTCGCTGCAAGCAGCTTCAATTTGTTTTTTAAAGTCTTCATTTTCTGTAGGGCTGTCATAAGCACGAATAGCTTTTTTACCGGCTAATTCCGCTAATTCCAATTGTGCAGCACATTGTTTTTTAATTTCATCATGTCCGATTTTAATAGCAGCTAATAAATCAGCTTCACTCACTTCTTTCATTTCACCTTCCACCATTAAAATATCTTTGGCAGTAGCACCAATAATGATATCGATATCGGCTTTAGCCCATTCAGAGCGGATTGGGTTAATAACGAATTTACCATCGATACGAGCTACACGAACCTCAGAAATTGGACCTTGGAAAGGAATATCACTTAAGGTTAATGCAGTACTGGCAGCTAAACCGGCCAATGCATCAGGTAATTCTTCTTTATCACCACTAATTTGGCTGATAATTACTTGTACTTCATAGTTGTATCCATCAGGAAATAATGGGCGTAAAGTACGGTCAACCAAACGGCTGATTAAAACTTCATGATCACTAATTTTTCCTTCACGGCGATGGAAACTACCCGGGATACGTCCGGTTGAATAAAATTTTTCTGTATAATCTACTGATAATGGGAAGAAATCCTGTCCGGGTTTCATTTCACGATTACCTACTACAGTAGCTAATAATACGCAATTGCCGATTTGAACGGTAACAGAGCCATGGGCTTGTTTTGCTAAAATACCTGTTTCCAGGGTGATCGTTCGGCCGTCGGGCAGAGCGATTGATTTTTTGAATCCTGTTGGTTTCATGTTGATTGTTGATTTAAGCCGGGTTTCATCGGTAATAATTGTTTCATCGGGGATAAAGCGTGGAAACTTTTAGTGCAACTATTGCCCGGTTGTTATTGTTTTGTGTTAAATATAATCCAGGGATAAGAAAATAGCAGGCTAGGGTATAAATGCCCGTTAACCGGCTAAAGGGAAGTAAAATTAAGAACGTTTCTAAAAACAAAAAGCCCTTAGCAAGTGCCAAGGGCTATTGTGTATTTTTTTAATTACTTACGTAAACCTAATTTTTCAAGAAGAGCACGGTATGATTGCAAATCTGTTTTTTGTAAGTATTGCAATAGTTTTTTTCTTTTACCTACTAAGCGAATCAAACCTTGATTGCTGCTATGATCATTTTTTTGACCTTTAACATGTTCGGTAATATGCAAAATACGTTCAGTAAACATAGCTATTTGGGCTTCTGTAGAACCGGTATTTTTTTCGTTACCGCCGTAAGTTTTAAATAATTTCTTTTTTGATTCAGGAGTTAATTGCATCGTTGATTTTTTTCTGAGCTGTAGATTTGTTTCTTAAAGTGGGTGCAAAAGTAAATAAAGATTACAAAAACAACAAGTTTTTCGAATATTTTATTTATTAAAAAATTAGCCCCCCAATGAACTACCATTGGAGGGCTTAATCACAACTTAAAGTTGGCTATTTCCCAATCGCCAACTTTTCATTGTCGGTATTAATTTGCGGCCATGCGCATATTATCTAAAACACTCATTACTTCCTTAACGGCTTTAGCTGATTCGGCTAAAAGGGCTTGTTCATCGCTATTTAATTTCAATTCAATGATTTCTTCGATACCATTGCGACCTAATTTAACCGGAACACCTAAATAGATGTCTTTCATTCCGTATTCACCGTTTAATAATGCGCAACAAGGGAAAATGCGATTTTCATTTTTGCAAATCGCTTCTACCATTTGAGCGGCAGCAGCACCCGGAGCATACCAAGCAGAAGTACCTAATAAGTTTACAATCTCACCACCACCAACTTTAGTACGTTGAATTATCGCATCTAATTTATCTTTTGCTATTAATTCAGTTACAGGGATACCGCCCACAGTAGTATAACGTGGAAGTGGAACCATAGTATCACCGTGACCACCCATTAATATAGCTTGAATGTCTTTAGGTGAAGTTTTTAATTCAGTGGCTAAAAATGCTTTATAACGTGCAGTATCTAAAATACCGGCCATACCAAAAACGCGTTTGCTGTCGATTCCGGCCGTTAGATAGCTGCAATAGGTCATTACATCCAATGGATTAGAAACAACAATGATGATTGCATTAGGTGAATATTTGATCACATTTTCAGTAACGCTTCCCACAATACCGGCGTTTGTTGAAATCAAATCGTCGCGGCTCATACCCGGTTTACGCGGTAAGCCGGATGTAATTACTACTACATCAGAGTTTGCTGAAGCAGCATAATCATTAGTAACACCACGACTCATCGTAGAGTAATTTTCAATGGCAGCACTTTGCCAAATATCTAAAGACTTACCTTCAGCGGTACCTTCTTTAATGTCTAATAATACAACTTCTTCTAAAAAATCTTTGTGAACTAATACATTAGCGCATGTTGCACCTACGTTTCCGGCACCGATTACTGTAACTTTCATAAATTGGTGGAATTAAAGTTTAATTTTTTACAAAAATAATCGGAAGAAACGAGGTGTACAACAAAAAGTGAAAATATGTTTTTTATGCTAGCCAAATTCAATACTGTTGCTGCTTTTGCAACTTTCTTCGCATTTTCTATACCGTATTAACGAGATATTGCTTTTTATTTTTTTCATTTGCACTCTAATTTGTAACCCCTTTGTATGCTGGCTTACTTTAAAGTTATTCGCCCTTTTAATTTACTGATGATAATTTTCATCGGCTATTTAATTCGATATGCACTCATCGCACCGGTTCTGGCTGAGGTAAATTTACAACCCTATTTATCATTTACCGGTTTTACGTTAATGTTAGGCTCCTTAGTACTATTGGCAGCCGGAGCTTATGTGATCAATG
>JAHEYX010000106.1:3440-8990 GCA_023251415.1 Chitinophagales bacterium | reverse complement strand
AAATTGAGCATCGAAGTACGATAAAAGTGTAAAATTGTCTAGTTGATACACTACCTTTGCAGCCCTTTTTGGTAGAAATGACAGATAATCTTGGGTGGCATGATATCTGTGAAAAGGGAACTACTTCAAATAATTAATTACTAACTCTTAAATATTTTAACAATCATGGCTAAATTAAAAGTAACACCAATTGCAGATCGAGTATTGGTAAAACCAGCACCGGCAGAAGAAAAAACCGCAAGTGGAATTATTATTCCGGATACTGCAAAAGAAAAACCGATGAGAGGTGAAGTAGTAGCAGTGGGCAATGGAAAGAAAGATGAACCAATGACCGTTAAAACCGGAGATACCGTTTTATATGGTAAATACGCCGGTACTGAAATTACCATTGAAGGTACTGAATATTTAATTATGCGTGAATCGGATATATTCGCAATTATCTAATACAAAACGTAGAACACTTTTTTAACTAGTAAATAAAACAAATAAGATATGTCAAAAATAATCAATTACAACACCGACGCACGTGAGGCTTTAAAACGTGGCGTTGATCAATTGGCAAATGCCGTAAAGGTTACTTTAGGACCAAAAGGTCGTAACGTAGTTATCGAAAAGAAATTTGGTGCACCTCATATTACAAAAGACGGTGTAACAGTTGCCAAAGAAATTGAATTAGAAAATAATTTGGAAAACATGGGAGCTCAAATGGTGAAAGAAGTTGCTTCTAAAACCAATGATGCTGCAGGTGATGGTACTACTACCGCTACTGTATTAGCTCAAGCAATTATTACCGGAGGTTTAAAGAATGTTGCTGCAGGGGCTAATCCAATGGATTTGAAACGTGGAATGGACATGGCTGTTAAAACGGTGGTTGACGAATTGAAAAAAATGAGTAAAAAGGTTGGTGATGACAATAAAATGATTGAATCAGTTGGTACTATTTCTGCCAATAACGATCCAACCATTGGTAAATTGATTGCTGAAGCGATGGCTAAAGTTAAGAAAGAAGGTGTTATTACCGTTGAAGAAGCCAAAGGCACAGAAACTACAGTTGAAGTGGTAGAAGGTATGCAATTCGATAGAGGTTATTCTTCTGCATACTTTGTAACCAATACAGAAAACATGGAAGCAGAACTAGAAAATCCTTTTATCTTAATTTATGATAAAAAGATTTCTACGATGAAAGATTTATTGCCAATTCTTGAAAAATCAGTTCAAAGCGGCCGTCCGTTATTGATTATTTCAGAAGAAGTAGATGGTGAAGCATTATCAACCTTGGTGGTGAATAAAATTCGCGGAACCATTAAAGTTTGCGCCGTTAAAGCTCCGGGTTTTGGCGATAGAAGAAAAGAGATGTTGCAAGATTTAGCTGTTTTAACCGGAGGTACCGTTATCAGTGAAGAAATGGGTCGTAAATTAGAAGACGCCGGTTTAGCTGACTTAGGTAAAGCCGAAAAAATTATAGTTGATAAAGACAATACCACCATTGTTAATGGTGCAGGTAAAAAAGCAGAAATAAGTGCTCGTGTTGCACAAATTAAAGCACAAATTGAAGCTACAACTTCTGATTATGATAAAGAAAAATTGCAAGAGCGTTTAGCTAAATTAAGCGGTGGTGTTGCAGTTCTTTATGTAGGTGCCGCAACCGAAGTTGAAATGAAAGAAAAGAAAGACCGTGTTGACGATGCTTTGCATGCTACTCGCGCTGCAGTTGAAGAAGGTATTGTTCCGGGTGGTGGTGTTGCCTATATTCGTGCACAAGCAGCTTTAGACAATTTGAAAGGTGCTAATGACGACGAACAAACCGGTATTGAAATTATCCGTCGTGCAATTGAAGAACCATTACGAACTATTGTAGCTAATGCAGGTATTGAAGGTAGTGTTGTGGTTATGAAAGTACGTGAAGGTAAAAAAGACTTTGGTTTTAATGCACGTAGCGAGAAATACGAAAACTTGTTTGAATCAGGCGTTATTGATCCTACTAAAGTTAGTCGTATTGCATTAGAAAACGCTTCCTCTATTGCAGGAATGTTGCTTACTACAGAATGTACCATAGCTGAAAAACCTGAACCGAAAACTAACGCTGCTCCGGCAATGCCAGGTGGTGGAATGGGAATGGATTACTAATCAGCAATTGATGACATTAAATTGTGTCATTCAAGCAATGATAAAAACGCTCAATCGGAAACGGTTGAGCGTTTTTCTTTTCAGCATTTTTTTAGATTTGCTTATCTTCATGAGATGAAAACGTTATTAGTAATTAGGCATGCCAAATCGGATTGGAATAATCCACTTCAACGTGATTTTGAACGAACCCTTAATAAAAGAGGGCTTTCGGATGCTCCCATGATGGGAAATCGCTTGTTACATAAAGGAATAAAAGTTGATTTATTACTTTCCAGTACTGCCAAACGAGCGGCACAAACAGCTGAAGCTATCGCTGAATGTATTCAATATCCGATTCCACAAATTAAATGGGAAGCAAACTTATATCATGCTTCACCTGAAACCATAACCAATGAAATAATAGCAACTGCTGATCGTGTTAACTGCTTACTAGTGGTTTGTCATAATCCGGGAATAACACACTTTATTAATAGTATTTGTGGAAGTATTACAGCTAATATGCCCACCTGTGGTATAGCTGCATTTAGCATTGCATGTGACCATTGGATAGATTTTCCGATTGCTAAAGCAGCGTTATCGTTTTATGATTTTCCTAAAAATACCGTTTAACTTCCTTAGGCGGTAAAATATTTTTTATACCAATGTTGAAATACGATTAGTGCCCATACTTGTGCTGCAGCATCTCCGGGGCTATTGCTCCACAATTGATTTTTAAGTGAGCGAATATATACGGGATCAAACAATTGTTGATCTTGAATAAATGAATCATTCAACCATTCATTTTCTATTCGGCTGCGCAATTCGCTTCTAAACCATTTTAATAATGGTACTTCAAACCCGTGTTTAGGCCGTTGATACAGTTCAGCCGGTAAAATAGCTCTGAAAGCATCTTGTACAATGCGCTTTTTCATTTGCGCATTGATTTTATAATCGGCTGGCAAGCCAAATGCAAAGTCTACGATAGTATGGTCTAAAAATGGTGATCGGATTTCCAGGCTATTTGCCATACTCATAGTATCCACTTTAACCAACATATCACCTTTTAAAACCAAATTCATATCGGTTAGTAATACTTCATTAAAATCATTTGCAGAAGTAAAGGCTTGTAATAATTCTGTTTTTTGTGTTTGGAAAGCTTTTCTATCTTTTTTATTCGACTTAATTAATCGTTCGACTTGTTCTTCCGGAGTAATGCTACACCAATTAAAATGACGTTCGGCAAAGGGTAATTGCGCACCAATTGCAAAACGATGCATTTGTCGAAACAGGTTAGTTAATCGGTGGTTTCTGGATTTAGGTAAGATCGACCAAAGCGGCAATAAGTTTTTAACTGCCTGGTTGGCTAAGCCACCGTTACGCATTTTTAATTCGGCTGCATATTTGTTATACCCGGCAAATAGTTCATCAGCTCCATCCCCGCTGAGCGCAACTGTAACATGTTTGCGCGTGTAGTGACTAAGAATATAGACTGCTAATGCAGAAGAATCGGCAAACGGTTCATCGATATAATCAAGCACATCGTCCAAATGTGTCAGAAAGTCGTCGTTACTCAGTTTAAAAACGGTATGTTCAGTTTGGTATCGCTTTGCAACCAATTGTGCATATTTCGTTTCATCAAAAAACGGCTCATCCTTATATCCAATAGAAAAGGTATGCAATTTATCTTTAAACCTGGAAGCCAGAGCTACTATTACAGATGAGTCAATTCCTCCGCTAAGAAAAGCTCCTAATGGAACGTCACTTACCATTCGGCGTTGCACTGCATCTTGCAGCAAGTTGGTTAAATTAGCTTGAGCCTGCTCGTAAGAGTATTGTGAATATTTTTCGGGGTGAATTTGAATTTTATAATAGGTATTTATTTCTTGGCTTTGCGAAGAGTAGCGCATGAATTGACCGGCAGCAAGTTTTTTCACTCCTTGAATCATGCTGCTTTGAGGGGGCAAATAGTTCAATTGAAAATACAATGCTAAGGAAACCGGATTAATTTCTTTTTTATCAATGAAAGTAAAGAGTGCTTTCATTTCGCTAGCAAAAAATAGCCCATCAACAGACTCAAAAATGTACAACGGTTTCTTTCCATATCGGTCACGTGCTAAAATCAATTCATTGGTGTGCTTATCATAAATTGCGAAAGCAAAAAAACCATTTAACCAATTCAAACAATCCGTTCCGTATCTTCTGTAGAGGCGCAGTAGCACTTCCGTATCAGCGTTTGTATTACAATGCTCATCGCTTAAATACGTTTCATAAAGGTTTTTATAGTTAAAGATTTCTCCATTAAAAACGATTTGATAACGATCATCAACAGAAAAAGGTTGATTAGCGGCTGCAGAAGTGTCAATAATAGATAGGCGTCGATGTGCTAAACCAACTTGATTATTAAAATAAAAGCCTTCATGGTCTGGTCCACGCAACTGCATGGCAGCTGAAGCAGATCGTAATTTTTGTTCGAATGAAGCGTTTGAAGTTTGCTTTAAATAGTAGCCTGCAATACCGCACATAATAAGTAAGAAATAGTGGTCAAATGTACTGAAAGTTTAGAAATGAGGTCGAGTAAGTTTAAACGCAAAAAAAATACAAATTATAGGAATTTTATTACATTTATAAAGTGAAAATAAATAGTCATATACTTCTACTTTTCGCCATAGTAATTTTGGTAAGCATAACGAACATTGCACAAAGTCAGGGTTTAGGTGATGGGAGCGATGGCTCACCTTCAATTTCAGGGATTATCAATAGCTATACAGCGGTAACATCAATTTCCGTTAGTGGTTGCCAAAGTGTTGTTAATGTAAGCTCGGCATCAAGCTTTGCGGTTAATGATTTGGTATTGATCATTCAGATGCAAGGTGCAATTATAGACACCTCAAATACTACATCCTATGGAAGTATACTTAATTACAATTCAGCCGGAAATTTCGAGTTTGCAAAAATAAGTGCGATTAGTGGCGGAGCACTCACCTTGCAAGGCACGCTTATTAACACTTATAACACAGCTACCGGACACGTACAACTTATTAATGTTCCGCAATACGCAAACCCGACTATAAGTGGACAGCTAACCTGTTCAGCTTGGAATGGAACTACCGGAGGCGTACTGGCCTTAGATGCAACAGGAACTGTTACCATGAATGATAGTATGGATGTGTCAAATAAAGGGTTTAGAGGAGGAACTGTTCAAAACGGGAGTTCCACACTCAATCACCTTTCTACTTACAAGGCTAACTTTAATCCAACCTATTACACTCATAAAGGAGAAGGAATTGCCGGTTACGGGTTTAGTACATTTATAGCAGGTAGGGGTGCACCGGCTAATGGTGGGGGGGGAGCAAATGTTGTAAATGCCGGTGGGGGCGGTGGAAGTAACTGGGGTTGTGGAGGTTTAGGTGGACAAGGATTTACAGCACCTAGTTATCCCGGAAA
>JAHEYX010000106.1:0-3430 GCA_023251415.1 Chitinophagales bacterium | reverse complement strand
ACAATAGCTAACCTTAAATTATATTTGGGTGGTGGTGGTGGTGCTGGGCATGAAAATGATAATACTGCAAATAATGCCGGTAATGGAGGGGGCATAATTATCATCAATTCAAACACGATTCAAGGAAATAATCAAAAATTGAATTCGAATGGGCAAGGTGTGATAACATCCGGAATTGACGGAAACAGTGGTGGTGGTGCTGCCGGTTCAATCTTATTAAATGTTAACTCAATTAATGGCGGACTAACAGTCAATACGATTGGAGGTCATGGGGGAAACAGCGCAAATTATCAACAATACCTACATGGTCCCGGTGGCGGTGGTGGTGGTGGTGCAATTATTTTTTCTTTGGCGTCGCTTCCACTTGGTGTAACCATTAATTTTGCAGGAGGTTTACAAGGCCTGTGTAATGGGTTAAATAGTTTGGAAACAGATGGTTGTGCAGGTGGCGTCCTCTATAATTATACGATTCCAACAATTACAGTACAGCCAAATGGTAGTTCAACAACATTAAATATATGTGCCGGTGATAGCATTCAATTAGCAATCAATCCTAGTTCTACTTCAATATCATGGAGTCCGACATTGCATTTATCGTGTACCAATTGTGCTAATCCTATTGCCTTTCCAAGCTTATCAACCACCTATATCGCACAATCAACCAATAACAACTGCCTTCAAAAAGACACCTTTTATTTGAATGTTATTCAATCCAGTACAAGTAACACTACTGCTTCATTTTGCCAAGGGCATTCCTATACTTTTCCAAACGGCTTCAATACATCAATTGCCGGGTTATATCATGATACATTACTAAATTATATGGGTTGTGACAGTTTTATTACTACCAACCTAATCATGCACTTTCCAAGTATCAGTTCACTTAATGCTGCCATTTGCCAAGGACATTCTTATATTTTACCTAGCGGTATAAGTGTTAACACAGCGGGTTCTTACCTTGATATTATACCTAATTATCATGGTTGTGACAGTACCATTTCTATCAATTTATTAATGAAACCAAACACTTACTCCAGCTTTTCTGCCAATGCTTGTCTGGGTAATTTGTACCTATTACCTAGTGGTAAAAGTGTAGGAGCAACAGGTGTTTACCAAGATACTATTACTAATTTCATGGGGTGTGATAGTATAATAACTGCAAGTTTGTTGTTTACTGATTCATCTATGACCTATTTAAACCCTGTTATTTGTCAAGGTCAAAATTATAGTTTACCGAATGGTGCTGTTGTTTCAGCTTCCGGCACTTATACCACTACCTTTACCAATTATTTGGGTTGTGATAGCACCATCGAAGTACATCTGGTAGTAAATCCTAATTCTACAACCTATCAAAACGCAACCATATGTTTAGGTGATTCTTTACAATTAGTGAATGGTAATTGGGTTATAGCCGGGAATTACTCTATAACATTAACAAACTATTTTGGTTGTGACAGTATAATTTCAATAACTGTTTCTAATATTACTCCTTCCTATTATAGCTTTATAGTAAGCAGTTGTGCCGGAAATCAGTTTTCATTGCCGAGTGGCGCCCTTGTTGCTGTTTCAGGCATCTATCATGACACCATATCAAATTATTTGGGTTGCGATAGTATCATAACTGTGACATTTCAAGTTTTGGATACAGTTATGCAATATGCTACACCTATTATTTGTCAAGGCCAATTTTATACTTTGCCAAATGGAACTAGTGTTTCAACGCCTGGTTTATACTTGAATACGTTTACAAATTATCAAGGTTGTGACAGTACCATTTCTATCAATTTATTAATGAAACCAAACACTTACTCCAGCTTTTCTGCCAATGCTTGTCAAGGTAATTTGTACCTATTACCTAGTGGTAAAAGTGTAGGAGCAACAGGTGTTTACCAAGATACTATTACTAATTTCATGGGGTGTGATAGTATAATAACTGCAAGTTTGTTGTTTACTGATTCATCTATGACCTATTTAAACCCTGTTATTTGTCAAGGTCAAAATTATAGTTTACCGAATGGTGCTGTTGTTTCAGCTTCCGGCACTTATACCACTACCTTTACCAATTATTTGGGTTGTGATAGTACTATCGAAGTACATCTGGTAGTAAATCCTAATTCTACAACCTATCAAAATGTGGCAGTTTGTTTAGGGGATTCTACTCAGCTTCCAAATGGCGCTTGGGTAACTGCTGGCAATTATTTATTAACCTTTACAAACCAATACGGCTGTGATAGCCTTGTTCATTATTCTGTTGCTTCCGTTCAATCAAAAAAGCCAATTTTAAGTAGTGATACGATTTTATGCAGTGGTGCAACACTTAATTTAGAAACCAATCCCTTACATTATAACGGTGGCACCTATTATTGGAACACTGGAACTCATTATTCAGCTATCACCATAACAGCTCCCGGGCTATATATTGTCACGGCTACTTATGCCCCATGTAAATCAATTCGTGACAGTATAACGGTTACGCTTAGTAATTGTGATTGCGCTATTTATATGCCGAATGCTTTTTCTCCTAATGCTGATGGTTTCAACGATGGTATAAAACCCATTATCGAGTGTTTTCCCGCACCTGAGGAATATTATTTTGCTATTTATAATCGTTGGGGACAACAAGTTTTTTCCACTACAAATTGGTTAGAAGCTTGGGATGGTCGCTTTAAAAATACCGATCAAGAAATTAGCGTGTTTGTATATTATATTACGCTAAAACAATACAAAAACTCCGGTAATGCAATTTTCCTAAAAGGCAACATTACTTTAATTCATTAATGCTGCTTGTTATTTGATTAAACGACTAAAGCAATTTAGTGGTGCACATTATAATAGACACCCGTTTAAGGCAATCCGTAAATAGTATTAAATTTGCGCAGCTAATGCTATGTATAAATTTATAATTGCTTGTTTATTGGTTTTTAATTCAGTACAACTTTTTGCGCAAAGTGGTGCTGTTCGACTAATCCAACCTAAAGAATTAGAAAGTTTATTGCAACGCCACATCGCTTTAAATTCCGAAATTAAACGTGTAGCCGGTTGGCGTATTCAAATAAAATCCAGTACCGATCGCTCCGAAGTAATTCAAACCAAAATTGATTTTCTAACAAAGTTTCCCGATGTAAAAACATATCTCACCTATCAACAACCGTATTTTAAATTTCGGGTGGGAGATTTTACTGATCGCAATGCTGCTTACGCCTTGATGAAAGATGTAAATGATGATTTTAAAGGAATTTTTGTGGTGCCGGACATCGTGAATATTTATCCGGAAGGTGTTTTAACAGATAAAGACGATAAGTTTAGTTTTGAAATCAAAGAAGTAACTTTAAGTGAAATTCATCAAATGGATTCATTGCGAATGGTGGAACGAAAAAAAACATTGCTGACTCATTGGCTAAACTAAAAGCACTAAAACAACTTAATAAAC
>JAHEYX010000105.1 GCA_023251415.1 Chitinophagales bacterium | reverse complement strand
CATTGCTCCGAATGGTGCTTTTGAATGGTACAAAGGACTCGGAGAAGACCTTACCATCACTACTTACATTACACAAAATTTACTAAAGTTGGCTCTAGAAAATAACGATGTAAGCTTTTTCGATGCGTTAATCTACCATCCATTAAATTATTTACAAAAGAATTTACAGCAACCAATTAATTCAAAACTCCTACTTTCTGAATCGGAAGTACATCAATATTACTGTTTACAATTGGCACAATTAATAGCCGCAAAAAATCATTTAGAACTCAGTTCAACCAACGATTCGCTACTACTAAAACTTTACAAACAGTTACCTGCATTAAACCGTAGTATGAACGCCGACTTTAGAGCCTTGCTCGCAAAAGTTTATTTTTATGCAGGCAATCGCAACAATGCCTTATTGTTTTTAAACAGTTTAAAACAAAGCGCACTGCTTGATTCAACAAAAGGCATGTATTGGAAAAGCGAAACGGAAAACACGTTCCAATCTGCAATCGAAACGCAAGCTAATATCATAACCGCTTTTCAGTTAATTAGCCCACAAGACCCTGCACTACCGGATTTAGTAAAATGGTTGTTGATACAAAAAGAAACACAGCATTGGCCAACTACAACCGGTACCACTCAAGCCATAACTGCGCTTTTAAATGGAGTAAGCGATTTAACTAGTGACAATAGTCGAGGCGAAATTTCAGCCGGTTCAACCAAATTAAGTTGGAATAATTCGACACAAACCACCACCCAAGGCATACAATTTAATATGGATAAACCGGCTTTCCAACCTTTAAAAGACAGTATTAAAATTTTTACCTCAACTACTCCTGCTAGTAAAAATTCAACTTTAATTGGTTCCATTTTATACAGCTATTGGAAACCACTTACACATGCTTCTGTTGCTCAAGTTGGCAATGGATTTTCAATTCGCAAAGAACTGTGGTACCAGCCAGCAGGAGGGCAATCGTTTTGGATGAGTGATTCATCCGGCGTACAAATAGGTGAACTCATTGAAGTAAAATTACATTTCCATGTTACGCGAGCCATGGATTATGTTCAATTAACCGATCAACAATCCGGCTCAACTGAAGTAGTTGAAATGGCGTCCGGTTACTCGTATCAAAATGGCCTGACCTTTTATAAAAGTATGGATGCCAGTGCAGCACACTTTTTCATCCCGCATATAGAAAAAGGCGATTATGTTATTTCTTATAAAATCAGAAGTAATCATCGCGGTACTTTTAATGCAGGAATAGCAAGCATCGAATGTTTGTATGCGCCTCAATTTAAAGCTTATAGCAACACACAAGTATTCACTGCACAATAAATTCGTTAAAAATCAATTTAAAAAGTATTTTCGTAACCAAACAATAAGCCATGAAAATTGACATTCATACCCATATACTCCCTAAAGATATTCCGAATTGGGCGGCAAAATTTGGCTACGGTGAATTTATACATTTACAACATGATGGTACCAAGCCTTGTTGTGCACGTATGATGAAAGGCGACAAATTCTTTCGTGAAATTGAAGAAAATTGTTGGGATGGAGCAATTCGAATTAAAGAATGTGACAAGCACCAGGTGAGCCAACAAGTATTAAGTACTATTCCGGTATTGTTTAATTATTGGGCTCAAGCAGCTCATGCCTTAGAAACTTCGCGCTATTTTAATGATCATATTGCTGAAGTTTGCAGTCGCCACCCTACTCGCTTTTTTGGATTAGGAACAGTTCCTATGCAAGATCCGGAATTAGCAATACTTGAAATGACCCGTTGTATAAACGAATTGGGATTGAAAGGAATTGAAATTGGAACAAATGTTAACCAAGAAAATTTAGGTGACAAAAAATATTTTGCATTCTTTGAAGCAGCCGAGAAATTAGGCGCTGCTATTTTTGTACATCCTTGGGAAATGATGGGTGAAGCACATTATCAAAAATATTGGTTGCCATGGTTGGTTGGCATGCCTGCCGAAAGCAGCCGTGCGATATGCAGTTTGCTCTTTAGTGGAACTATTGAACGTTTACCCAATTTAAGAATCGCATTTGCTCATGGCGGCGGTTCTTTTCCTTATACCTTTGGCAGAATAGCACATGGATTTGATTGTCGTCCCGATTTAGTGGCAATTGACAATCCGGTTCATCCAAAAAATTACATTGGTAAATTCTATTTAGATGCCTTAACACACGATGCTGCCGCATTAGATTTTATAGTGAAATTATTTGGCGAAGATAAAATATGTATGGGTACCGATTACCCATTCCCATTGGGTGAAGATGTTCCCGGTGCATTAATTGAATCGATGCAATACAACCATGAAGTTAAAGCTAAATTGTTGTACAAAAATGCATTAGCTTGGTTAGGATAATAAACTAATCCATTCGCTTGGCGTTCACTGCCTTTTTAGCTGCATGATTAACGGTATAGTGAACAGTTAAATACATGTTGTAAAAACTACGACCGACAGCTTTGTAGTCAACAGTACTCGTGCCACTGTATGTACTAAGTGAATTTCCATTACTGTCATATTCATCAATAGTAAGTTTTTGCTTTCCGTTTTGATAAGCGAAAGCAAGCCCATTTTCAAATTCCAATCCGATTAAAATATTTTTATAAATCGGATAATATAAACCGGTATTAAACAGTAAACTCATGCTGTAAAAAAGCGGTCCATTTTGTTTTTCAGTACTTTTATAAACACCATTCGGATGCGTTGAATTAATTTGCTCATAATAACTGTTTTGTTGTGATGCATCCAGTAAGCCGGTAAATCCATATTGAATCAGAAAAGGAGAAAACACCGGATTTCGTTTATACCAACCCAAACCAATTTCCATTGCAGTTGCCGCTATTTTTTGATTAAATGAATAATTCCCTCCGGTTGCACTAAGGTATTGTTGTGCGTATTGAATATGCTGTTGGGAGTATCCTACATAAGTACGAACATAGGAGGATTTCAATTGCCATTCCGGTGCAATTGCGCCACCAAGCAAACTCACCGTTACTTTGGACTGTAGACCATTAAAATTCTTATCAGGAACGCGTTGCACATTATTTTGTGAACCAAAAGGACCAATGATACGCAAATTAATTCCGCTAAAGGATTGTGCTTTCGTAGTAGCTGTAAGCAAACAAATCGAAATCAAATAAATAAGTTGTTTTCTCATAGTAATCCCGAAAGTACTACTAAAAAAACGAAAAGCAACCCTGAAATAAATCAAATCGTTCATGCAAAGTAAATTTGTATCTTGCAAACTACTAAACTCAAAACGATATGTATACTATATTTAAATTTGGAGGAGCAAGTATTAAAGATGCAGAAGGAATTAGAAACGTAATTCAAATTATTGAAAACAATCGACAATTAAAACCGATTGTAGTGATATCGGCACTAGGCAAAGTAACCAATTCCATGGAACAATTGTGTAAGGCTTGGTTTAATCAAACAGATCAAGTAGCCTATTGGTTAGATCAAATTCATACTACCCATGAAGAACTGTTAACCGATTTATTTGGGGTAGATACCAGCGGCTTAGCCATCTACGAAGAATTGTTTCGCAAATTTGAACATAATCTTCAAGCAAAACCAACTTCGAATTATGATTTTCATTATGATCAAATTGTTGGTTGGGGTGAATTGTTCAGTTCAGCGATAGTAACGCGTTTCGCAGAAAAATCAGGTTTAAAAGCAAAGTGGTTGCATGCTGCCGAAATAATAAAAACTGATGATAATTACAGGGATGTTAATGTAGATTGGGATGCAACCGCTACTGCAGTAAATAAAATTATTCCTTCGTTATTAGCCCATCAAGAAATAATAATTACACAAGGTTTTATTGGACAAAGTCAAACAGGCTTTTATACCACACTTGGCAGAGAAGGGAGTGATTATACCGCTTCGATTTTAAGTTATTGCCTCAATGCCGAAAAAATGATCATTTGGAAGGATGTTGATGGGGTAATGAATGCCGATCCAAAACAGTTTTCGGATGCGGTTATCATTCCAAAATTAAGTTACCGTGAAGCTATAGAAATGACTTATTATGGAGCTAAAGTAATTCACCCAAAAACCATCAAGCCATTACAAAATAAAAAAATAGCTTTGAATGTGCGTTCGTTTATCCATCCCGATCATGAAGGTACCTGGATTGTCGATTACGAACAAATCATTGCTTATCCGCCGGTAAAAGTTTGGAAACAAGAACAAGCTTTAATTTCCATTTCAGATAAAAGTTTTGCCTTTATTGCGGAAAAACAATTGACAAAAATCTTTAACGAATTTGCCTTCTTTAGAATTCGAATCAACATGATGCAGAATAGTGCCATCAGTTTTTCTGTGGTGGTCGATAATAATGAACGTGTTGCTTTATTAATTAAGAAACTACAAGAAAATTACCAAGTAGTGATGAATGCTAATGTTTGGTTGTTGACCATACGTCATTATACAGAAAACACCATAGCCGCTCTAACCGAAGGAAAACAAATTTTATTGGAACAAAAAAGCAGATCAACAGCACAACTGGTTATCGCCAATTAATTCCAACCAAATAATAAAAAAAAAGCAACAGCATTAACACTGTTGCTTTTTTTTATTGTCGAATGATTACACTTTATTGCTTGTTAAACTTATAAGCAACTTTTTGTTGATCTGTAGTAAAAACTACAATATACTGCGCCGCCGGCCACTCAGCCGTTGATACCGTTGCGTTTGTAGTTAGCGCTTGTTGATACAACAAATTTCCTTGCATATTGTATATATTCATTTGATAAGCTGTATTACTTTTATTTTGAACAAGCAGTTGGTCATGAGCTAAACTAGACAAACTAATAGCAGCATTTAATTCAACATTTCCTACTGCATTGATTTGCGGAGTAGCATAACGAAATACAGTACCTGCTGCCGGGTAAGCGCTAGTTGTAAGACCAATGGAGGAAAGATTTGCATTTATGGCATTATCAAACTGAACAGAATCCATATTGCCGATTACAGCAGGACTTGCTGTTAAAGCAAAATAAATCGAATCAACCGTATAATTAAGCGTATCAATATTCTTAGCTAAGCCAAAGAATGGATTTATCAATAAGTCCGTTGCTAAATCAGCTACATAGTTTGGTCCTATTCTAAACTCCACATCGTTGGTGCCTTCATAAATCCAAATTTGTAAATTAATCGAGTCGGTTAAATTGGGGTCATCATATAAAGCTGCATTTTGCCATTGTACTTTGGCAATCTTCTTATTTCCGGAAGCATCGATACTATAACTAACAGTAGAACCAATGGGATTGTTAGCACTTTCAAGAAAATCGGCAAATGTTCCTACTAAGTTCGTTTGGTCCTTCAAATTAACCAATAGATCTCCTCCAAGTTGAGAGGCACTAAAATATAAGGTATCAGTGGTTTGCCCCATTAATTTATAAGTAAATCCTAATGGGATTTTAGCATTAAAATCATCCCACAGAGCAGGTGAAATAACTGTTGCGTTTGATAACGGAACATAAGCTTGATTAAACACTGTTAAAACTTTACCATCCGGTTGAGCTTGCAGACGAATTGTTAAGACTGAAAGAACACAAATAAGCAGTGCGAATTTTAATTTCATATAAGAGAGTTGATACAGTTTAGAATTGTGCAAATATAATTACTATACGCACTTATCAACGCTTGAATCAACAACTTATTATCGCTTATAACTTTGAAAATAATTCAAAAAATTCTTCGCGCTTATTTCTGCTAATTGGCACATCGGTATTATCGTTCATTACAACGTAACCACCGTCCCCTCTAACATATTTCTTAATGTAATTAATATTGATGAGATAACTGTGATGTATTCTGAAAAAATCGGGGCCACTAATGGTTTCATCAATATCTTTTAGTGTTTTAGGTACCACTATTTTTTGCCCATTGGCTAAAATCACTTTGGTGTAATTACTATCGGCTTGACAATACATGATATCACTCACCGGCACAAACACTAAGCCGTCACCCGACGAAAGCGCAATACGTTGAACGGTTTTAGTAGTATTGCGTATGGATTGTAATAAAAGATCAAATTGCGCCTTTTGAGGAATCATTTTACGTCCTTCTGCTCGACGTACTGTTTCTTGCAACATGTCGGCATTTACCGGCTTTAATAAAAAATGTAAGGCACTGTAATTAAATGCGCGTATAGCAAACTTATCATGTGCCGTAGTAAACACCACATTAAAATTAATTTGATCTAATTTTTCTAACATATCAAACCCACTCATTCCCGGCATATCGATATCCAGAAACACAATATCCGGATTGAACTTTTTAATAGCTTCGATGCCCTTCTCACCTGAATTACACAGCGCTTCAATTTGCACATTCGGGCAATAGGTGCGGATCAGCCATTCCAGCATTTCGAGGCTATGTCCTTCATCATCAATAATAATACAAGTAATCATAAGCAGTAATTTTGTGGTTGTTATACAAGTAGGCGAAGAATAATTTTAGTGCCGCACGCAATACCATTTTCATCCGCTAAATCAATAATTTGTATACTGGTTTGGTGTTCCGAATTTTGATTCAATAATTGTATGCGTTCAGTAGTCAATTGCATACCTAACGATTTTTTGTTGTACACTGAATTTAGTTTTAATGCTTGCGATTTTTCACGACCAATACCATCATCCTCAATTTCGCACCACAATAAATCTTGTTCCGTATGAATGCGTATCCATAAATGACCCGGTGTTTCTTTATGCATCAATCCATGCCATATCGCATTTTCAACATAAGGCTGAATAAGCAAAGGTGGAATTCGTATGGCATGAACATTTACATTTTCATTTAACTCAATCGCAAATTCAAATTTATTTTCGAAACGCATGGCTTCCATTTCCAAATACAATCCTAAGGCTTTTAATTCATCCGATAAAGCAACAAATCGGTGGGTTGAATTTTCTAAAATCAATCGAATCAATTCAGAAAACTTGGTAATATAAGTACTTGCTTTTATAGGCTCATTCTTTACCACATAACGATTAATTGAATTCAAACAATTAAAAATAAAATGCGGACTCATTTGCGTACGCAATGCCGTTAATTCGCTTTTGGTAAGCAGTTCATTCAATTCCAGCATCTTCACTTTTTGTTGCTGAATGGCTTGATTGGCCCGTAAACTTTCAATTTTATTGGCAATTAAAACCGAAATGGTATTGAGCAACTGCAAATGTTGTGTGGTGTAAAAATTCTTCTGCGAACTTTCTGAATCGATAATACCAATCAACTCTCCATTGTGCAATATCGGAACGGTAATTTCACTTTCACGCGCCATTTCATCAACGCGATAACGTTCGTCGATGCTGGTATCCGGTATTATTACAGCCTCTTTATGCAAGGCAACATAGCCCACTACACCTTGACCTAATTCTACATCAAAAAACATTTTATTAATTTCTTCAATGTAGCCTTTCGGGCCATAACCGGCTTTTTGGATTAATTTGGTGTAATCATCATTCCACATATAAATCATGCAATCTTCAAAACCCAATTTACCAATCAAGTTTTTCGCCACATCCCACAATACATCATCAATTGAATTAAGTGATGCCACAGAAGTAGCAAAATAACTGTTGATTTTTTCTAACACCAATTGCCGTTGCATTTCCTGGTTCTTTAAATCATTAATCGCGTTAATTTTTGCATTGCTTTCTTCCAATTGCGCAATACGCCAACGTACAAACAAATACACAATAGCAGCAATTAATAAAACCAAAATGCAACTAAACCAAATGGTTTTCCAAAAGGGCGTTGCAATGTGTATTTTTACTTCCAAAGGTTTACTCCAATGCCCATCAGCTCCTTTGGCGCGCATTCTAAAAACATAATCCCCTCCTTTTAAATTAGTATAACTGCAATACCTTCTACTACCCGATTCTACCCAATCTTTGTCAAACCCTTGCAGTTGATATGAAAAATAAATCTTTTCAGGTGCCGAAAAATCCAGTACACCAAAATCAAACGAAATAAAATTTTGCTTCCAATTTAATTGTACAACCCCATCGCGGTCTTTCAGCGTATGCAACGCCACTTCTTTATCCAACACTTTAAAACTATTTATCACCAAAGGAAGCGGCAAGTTATTTTGTCCAACAAGTTTTGGATTAAATTTGTAAAAACCGGCTCGTCCACCCATGTATATTTCTCCATCATCGGAAACACTAAAGGATAACAAACTGTATTCATCAACGATGCCGTCTTCAAAATTATAATTCGCCAATTTAAACGGTTTTAAATTCATATTCGACAAGCCCGATGAAGATGTAAACCAAATTGAAGAATCGGTATAAGCCAGTACTTCAAAAATATTGTCGGTCATCAAACCGTTTTCTGTAGTGTAATTCTTGAGTTGAAAGTTTCCATTTGGCAAAAAATGCAGCCGAGTAATACCACCAAATGTTGCAATCCAAACATCACCGTTCGGTGCTTTACTGATTGTACTTGCCAAATTACTGGTTATCGAATTCGTATCCTTTTCTTGGTAGGTAAGTAAGCTGTATTTTTCACGAGTAATATCAAAACAGAAAACGCCATTTCGCCACGAGCTAGCCCAAATTCGATTGAATTTATCAATCACCATGGTATTAATGGTTTTACTTAATCTGGAGTTGGGCAATTGTTCTTGATAATCAAAATAGCGATAGCACTGGTTTTCAGGGTTAAAACAGATTAAGCCGAAATTTACTGCCGAAATCCATAATTGCCCGTTTAAATCTTCTTCAATTTGATTGAGGTGAAGTTTAGCGGCTGATTTTTCCGGCAATCGGGGTTGCTTAACCGTGATTACTTGATGCTTTTGTCGATCATATTGATAAATTACATCTCGACATAAAATCCAAATCCGGTGTTTACGATCTTCCAATATTCGATTAATAATGATATCCTTTGACGGCTTAATGATTGGAAATTTTACATACGGTAAACTTTTTTCATGGACGTAATCATACCGAAATAACCCTTGCGCATACG
>JAHEYX010000104.1 GCA_023251415.1 Chitinophagales bacterium | reverse complement strand
TGCATATAAAAAAAGCGGCTGTAGAATTATTTCGATTAATCTACACTTTCGCTTTAGGCAAAAGAAACAAGGCAGATGGAGACACAAAGCGAGAATGCCTGCCCGCCGATATGGAGGGAGAGAGGAGAATGAGAAGAACATAAACACGTTTTATCAAGAATATCACGTCTAAATTCGGTGTTTTAAAATACTAATTATTTTGCTTTACATTGACGAAAGGAGTTAATGCAACGCTGAAAGTTTCGCATCCTAATTTACCACCTATTAATACCCATAAAGCCGAAAGCGTGATTAATTTACGAAATAATTCTAAGGCCAACATTTGCTTCCACGAAAACATTTTTAATTCGTTTCCATCCTTAGAACTGCATCCTTGTATTAGTCAATTTATAAACCGGAATTAGACGTGATTTCTTTAAGAAACTCTGCGCACGTTCTCCTCATACATCCCGTGCAATTCGGGATTCTTGCGCTTTATTTTGTGTGGTACAATTCTCCCAAGCTCTTTTAGATAGCAGACAATCCCGCCTCAATGATTAAAAAACCACTATACATTCTTATCATTTTTACTAAATTTGAATGATGCTGCTTGCTTGTTCAAAAGGTTAGCAGTGCCAAAAACATTCAGGTAAGTATTTAATAAAAAATGCAATGAATAACTTTTCAGAACTATACAAGCATTACAGCAACGTCGCTCTTTATACCATACTTCAAAATCCAAAGGATTATCAAGCTGATGCTGTGCTTGCTGCAACGAATGAAATTACTAGTCGACACTTAACTGACAATCAAATTCAGGAGGCGCTTGAAGAAGTTGAACGTTTAAATAAAAAAGACGCAGAAGAAAAGTACACCAAGGATAAACGAATGGAACAGGTAGACAAGATCAGCAGAAAGCTAGGCGATGTGGTTAAGGATTCAACAAATTTGAATCGTAAAATTAGCTTTGAATTGCAACTCTCAGAGCAAGTGTTTTTAGACCAACTACATCAATTTATCGATACCGGCGATAATAGGCAACCTGACTCCGATTCAACAAACGAAAAAAAATACAAAGGAGTAATAAGTGGAAGAACATTTTATATGAAACCTGTGTATTCATTACAAAATCTAAACGTTACTAGAGCCGCTGCAGAATGGACTTCAATATCGGGCGCCTATATCGTTTCCCCCAACCGAATTTTACTTACGATGAACACTAAGATCCGATCCTCTTTTCAGCTTATACTTTTACTTTTATTCTTAGTTGTTTTTAGCTTAGGGGCTGCAGTTAATAATGGAATATTCTTCTCAATAGTCACTGTGTTATTTGTGTTTACTATGTATGCTTTATATTTGCGTGAAGCAGAAAAAACACTCGAAGAAGATTTTATAAATCACTTTAATAAAGAAATACCCCTAACTACATAAAGTGATTTCATGAATCTTAATTAATCAGGGAAACAAAAAATCAATTCCTCTGCATTGGTGTTTGATTAACGAACCATAGCTTGCAGTAATTACTAATTAGCTTGCTCACCACAAAATTACATGAACAAACCAAGTCTACTTTACCTTGCTCTTGCTGCACTATTACTAATGTCGTGGGTGCCTACCGACAAGCTTTCAACAGCTAATATAATTTTGGTGTTTGAAAATCTTGTGGACAATTCATCAACAAAAATACCGGGTACTATATCGGTTTCAAACGTTACGCCACTTGTCGATAACAACTTAAAAGAACTGCTTCCTAATACAACCTTTTATTATTTAAACATCAATAATGCTTCTTCATTTGAATACAATAATGGAAACATTCAAACCATAGCTGCAATTTCTACAACCGAATCTAATGATATACGACTGCTGCTGCCGCAAAGCTATGCAAAGAGCTCGGCTAATTTTTTCAACCTATTCTTTAACAAGCCAATAAAGCACAAAGCGAATTGTTGTAAATCCATTGCTAACCTATTGCTTAAAACATACACCAGAGCCGCCTTTAATTGTGATAAGGAAATGCGGGGTTTACATCAAACCACTACCTTAACCGCAAATACAATTACTGTTTCAACCACTTGGAAAGAAATGTGCAGAAATATTGATAAAGCCGATAAAGTTGTAGAACCAATTGTGGTAAACAAAAACACCACCTTCACTTTTGTTGACGATAAAATAACTAATATCCTTTATTCAGATTGGAGCAAATAAAAAAAAGGGCTACTAACAAGGGTTTAGCTTAGCCCCCTTCCAAAAATGTATATTTAATTAGTGTCTAGAAATAATTAGTTTTCGAAAAGGCCGCATTTCTCTCCGCAATAACTTTTTTAATTCGTTTCCATCCTTAGAACTGCATCCTCTAATTTGTCATTTCAACATACTTCATCATACAGGATAGCCTTGATAAAATGAAAATACACTACATCAGCTTTCGATGCGAACAGGTATTGCTATTTTGATTTTTTAAATTCAGATAAAATGACTAAGTTTGTTTATTAATAGTTATTGCTATATGCATTAACTAATTTGCTTGAATATGACTAAAGTAGACAGCTTGCGTAATGAAATAATTGAAAAGGTATTGTGTATAAATGATACCGATTATTTGAATGCAATAAATCAATTAGTAAACAAACAATCAATAACAGCAGCAATCAGTACGCTTACTAAAGAGCAGCAGCTATTGCTTAATTTAAGCGAGGAAGATATACTTCAAAATAGAACAATAAGCCAGGAGGAGTTGATGAAAAAGAGTAAAGCAGGGTTAAAAGGGAAATAGTTTGGACAAAAACAGCAGCAAAACAGTTACAAGACACATTTGATTTTTGGTTGCATCACAATAATTCTGCTGCATACCCACTTAAAATAATAAGTTTAGTGGAAGAATATACCACTTACATAAGTGCTCGACCATCATCCTTTAATAACACACACTATAATAACAATCGAGTTTGTGTGATGGGGAATTTCAACTTGTATTTTAAATTGAAAGGGAATAAGATTTATATCACGTGCTTTTGGGACAATCGTCAAAATCCAACTAAATTAAAACAACGGTTACTTCGTAATAAGTAAATCAATTAATTGATTGATATGAAAATTGATTGAAGTAAAAAACATCCGCTTGATAAGGGGATTTACCATTACGATCAGTTGTTAATTGTATTGTTGACAGACACGCCAATTGCGTTTTATAAGAAACTAGCTTATTATTTATATGAATTACAATCCCGAAGGGATGGCATTAAGATAGCGTCGAAAAAATGTCGCCCATTCTGGGCTGTGATTTTTTTGAATAAAGTAACAGCATATTATTAAAAAGGCATTCTTTGTCTATTGAATGACTGTTCTTAGAAGTAATAGCATTAAGGAACAGTACGTATGTTCTTTTGTTTAGAGTAGTCATTGTCCACCAGCACAATCTTTTCATTGTTACATTACATTATTCACACCTCCAAGGCGGCTTTCGGCCAGTCGGCCTCAACTTTTCATCCGCCCTAACTGTCTCCCTGTTTACACATAACTTTATTCTTTCCTCTGAGGCGGACTTCGGCCTAGCGGCCTGCGCTATTCATCCGCCCTAACTTTCTTCTCGTAAATAAATAACTTTATTTATTCCTCCGAGGCGGATGTCGCACTATCGTGCTCCACTATTCACCATTCACTGTTCACCATTCACTATTATCCATTCTCAATTACTTTTCCAGGTTTTCTACCACACTTACTAGCTTTATTTGTTCTACTAAATTGCGGCCGAGATCGATGCGGCTTTTTAGTTCGTTGAAAAACATATTGAACAATACATTATTCGGTTCTTTGAGCAGAATGCTTTGTTTGATGATTTTTGCAAAATGCATTTCAGTGTCTTTTACGATTTCCGGATGATTGCTCATTAAGATATTTGATACATGATGCTGTATATACACCACGCGCATGTTGTGCATTTTTACCAGCGACATGTTTTGCAAATAAAGGAGCGTGTGTTGATACATCTCAAAATGCGCCTTTGGATTATCGGCTTTATAACCTTGTATCGCTTCTTGCTTTATAGTACTAACCATTTCTTCGAGCTTATCGAACAACAGTTTGATGGTAGCCTCGTCGGTTAACAAGCCCAGTTTTTTGTATTCGCCCAATAAATACAAAAAGGTATTTATGGTATCACGGCCCCATATTTCAACGCTCGAAATTTTCGAGAAATTATGCCATACTTCTTTGGCCTGATTGACTTCGGCTGTACTTAATTCATCCACTAAGACAAAGGGTTTTGCCTGGTAGTTATGATCACCCATAACATCGCGTTTGATGTAATAAAAATACAGGGCCGCCAATACCGGGTAACGATAAATTTGAAAGAGCGGCAAATCACGAGCGGCATAATAGGCAAGGGCATCGTTGTCGGAAGCCGCAGTTTTCATTTCTTTGGTTACATCGACCAACTGATTGGTGGGGGTGTACTTTTTAAAACCCACATTGGAGTATTCGAATACCAGTTTAGTGGTGCGTTCGCTGCGCGATTTGGTGGCCGAAATTTGCGGATACGCTTCTTCCAAAAGACGCAATTCGCGGAGGGTAATAATTTTCACTCCGCGTATTCGCTTATAAACCGAGCTTTCGCTGAGGTCCAATACGCGACAAAGTTCGTGAATGGGGTCTAATTTAGGATCGATGTGCTTTTTAATGTTTTCGAACAGCACAATTTGACGGTTTTTATCAACTTCTGAATTCATAAGCTTGATTTTTCAAAATCGATTTTCGACAAAATCCGGGGCAGGTTGACCCCCATCTTTGACCTGTCAAAACGATAGACGATTTGCTAACAAAACGGATTCAAAAAAGAGACAAAATGCCAAACCCGCTACAGAAAGGCGTTGGGCGACTTGAACGGGTCTAAGTTTCAAAAGAATAGGCAAAAGATTCAATGAAATCGGTGTAAGGAAGCAAAGAGCAGACAAAAGTTGATGAAGAGCAGGTAAAAGATAGTGAAGAGCAGACAAAAGTTGCTGAAGAGCTGACAAAAGTTCATGCGAAGCAGGCAAAAGATAGTGAAGAGCAAGCAAAAGGAAGTGTGAAGCAGGCAAAAGTTAGTGAAGAGCAGGCAAAAGGAAGTGCGAAGCAGGCAAAAGTTGATGTGAAGTTTTGAAAAGGAAGCATTCACCTGAGCGTTGGAAGCCAAGAAATGGAACCTGGAAAAGTACAATCGCAAGTTGGGGGCATTCACCATCAAGTTGGAAGCAAAGAGGAGAAAGTTGGCGACTTGAAACAGTGCCTTGAATCAAAAGAGCATAAATCGGAAAGCGATCAAACAAAAGGGGGTAAACTAAAAAATAAACAAGTAACGAATCAAAAACAAAAAGTAAAAATAAAACAACCATGAGAAAAAGTAACACATTCAAAAAAGCCATGCAAGTATGCATCCACGACAAAAGTCCGCCGGGTGCCAAAACAGCGAATTAAAATTTAAATTAAAAAAACGGTCCTTATTCAATAACAATTAAAATTAAACAAAATGAACGCTTATCAAATAGCAACAACAACAATGCATAACGGCTTAAACACATTCTTAGATAAGAATGCTGCCATCTATGCAAACGATAACGCCTTCTTAAAAGGAGTTACTACATTTAAAAACAAGTTAGCCATTCAAAGCAATTATCGTCCGCAATTAGCTACCAATACAGAGGCTTACAGCCACATCAAACGCGAATTGAAGCAGGTTTTGGCCGATAGTATTGCACGCTTTTCAGGCTTGGGTTATGTGGGTTTAAAACAAGCGGCTTTAAATTTAGAAGCTGCTAAATTGACCACTGCATTTTCTGAGTATTATTATTGTGCCGATGCTGCATTGGAAGATTTGGCACAAGCCAATCGCGAAGTGTTAAACAACAACTTAGCGGTATTGTCGCCGGATTATGTAACAGCGGCAGATATTGCAGCCGTTGATGCAGCCATTTTACAATTTTCGAAAGCGAAAGGCAGCAGCGAATCGGTTTACAAAGACAGTCCATCTTTACGTTCAGGCTTTAGAGGAGCCATTGCCGAAACCAATGATGCCATTGCCGACTTGCGTTTTTTGGGCCTTCGTTATAAATTAAGCAACGAAGATTTTTACAACAGCCTTATTCATGAAAGCACTGTGATTCGCGTTAACACGCATCACACTTCATTGAAAGTGGTGGTGTTAAATGCCAACGATGGCAGCAAAGTAATGAATGCCATTGCAAGCTTAAACAAAAGCAAAAAAACCGGCAACAGCGACAACGATGGCTTGATTGAAATTGATGAGATTGCAAATGGCAAAACCATTTTAACCATCAAAGCCAGCGGCTACAAAGAATTGGTTCAAACGATCTACATCGAACGAGGGAGAACCAATCAAGTAGAAGTCAAATTAGAAAAAGCAGCTTAATTCAAATTGAGAATTGATAATGAATAATTGAGAATTGGAATACAAATGCAAATACAGCACACGATAGTGTGAAATGCGCCTCGGAAGGGTAAAAATGTATTCTAAAAGCGATAAGCTAGTTTATGGTGAATTGAGAATTGGAAAACAAAATACAAATCCACTGTTCACTACTAGCTATTCATTATTAACTAGGTTAAATTTTACGGGAAACAAAAACGCCGCCTTCGTACGAAGGTGGCGTTTTTTTTTTAGGGGGTAACCGAGCTCCTTTGATAACAGTAATTAGTAATCAGTTATCAGTGACCAGAAAACAGCTGAATACAGTGGACGGTAATCAGTAAACAGTAATCAGAAAACAGCTGAATACAGTGGACGGTAATCAGTAACTAGTTATTAGAAAACAGCCGAGAGAGTATTCGGTAATCATTATTTAGGCATTAACAAGCCCCCACTGAAAACTGATAAGACGCGCAATAGCGCGTCTCTACCCCCCGCGCCTCTGCAGACCACTAATAACTGATTACTGACTACTGATTCCCGGCACCGAAGGAGGAATATTCGAGCTAAGCGCTACCCCCACTGAAAACTGGCCACTAATTACTGGTTACTGATTATTAAAAAACAGGAAATTCCACCTACAGAAACAGGAAATTCCATCTACCGCAAGTGAAATTTGAGTTGTTTCTTTGTGGGGGGAGGGAATTAAAGTTAGAAGTAGCTAATGAACACCTGAAAGATACATTCGTGTTAGCATTAGAAACAAACAAAACATTAAAATCCCAATTAATGAATTATAAATTATTCATTATTATTGCTTAAGAAAAACAAGAAGGATTAAGTCTCCAATCATACAGAATATGTTGGCTTGGGGACAGAAAGGGACTTGGATAAGTAAGTTAGCTGTAATTCTATAACGGGCGTGTAACCATAAACGACTTGGTGACAATAACAATTCAAATAAATTACATGAAAAATAAATTAACCTTTTTGACATTTATGTTGACAATACTTTTCTCAATAAATGTATTTGGTCAATTACAAAGACTTTCGATAGTCCCACAAAATTCAATCAAAATTTCAACTGACAATGTAGGCAACCTTGAATCAATTTGCATTGATTATTATAGGGACGCTCCCCAAAAAAGTAACACAGTTGGTCAACCACCTTTTGACCAAGTGTATTCAGAACAGAGTCCAATTATCAAAATAAATGGGGTTGTAACAGACCGAAGTTTTAAATCTTTAGTTCAATCAGAAAGTCCATTATTAATATTAGAACCCACATCACATAGGAATGTTCAAATTAGACTTAATCCATTTAATCTTGAGACCGATAAAATTGAAAGTTTAGAAATCGAGTTCAATAAACCAACAGAAATTGGAAATCATAAGGAAGATAGAGATACTAAGCAAGCTCAAACTATTTTTGAAAATTGGGGTTCAAAAATATCACAGGAAGACTTTTGGACCAGAGCAAAATGCTTAGAAATACTCTCCAATAACAACAAACTGAAATACGCAACAGGTAACCAACTAACTATAAGCTCAAAATCACTTTGTGATGCCTTGTATAAAAGCATTGATTTTAATATGTTTTCTGGTAAGACTTTCAAAAACTTGATTGACAATAATTACTTAATAATTGATGATAACGCAAATCCAACTAAAGAATGTCTTGATAACTTAACCATGGCTTTCTATTACCAACAAGCTATAATTGAAGCTAAAAAAATGAACTCATACTCAACGGATATTAAAACCTTAAAAGAAAAATCACAGAAATATATTGACGAGATTCAATTTCAGCAGTTACTCTATTCCTATTCGACTTCACTTACAGAGAATCAAATTACAGAAAATCAAATTATTGAGAGTGCAAATTTGAAATTAAAAGATAAATTCTATCAAACATCGAATAGATTAACTGACATATCGAAGGAAAACAAATCAATTAAGGACACAATCATTGGTGGTTCTAGATATGTTCTAATGTTAGCATGGAAGACATCAAATTCCTTTCAAAAATTTGTAAAACAAAACAGCAATAGCCTTCCTACTTACGAGTCCTATAAAGAGTTTTTTACAAATCCTCTTTTTCTGACAACCAAATACGATATTGAACAAGCTCTTTATAAAGAACTTCCAATACCTCAAACCGAATCCCAATGCGAATTAAGGCTAAAACAATTATTAGGATTACCTCCAAATTCAACAAACGATAAGTTCTATGAGTTTTGGGTTAAAGAAGATGATATATTCAGACCTTCAATTGATTCAAGTTTAAAATCAACTTCATTACTTTTCAAATTGAGCATGGACTACATCAGGAAATATGCGGCATTTTCAAATCAATCATATCAAAGTGAAAGTATTTTCAGCCAATTTCCATTTACTGGATTAGGCTATACGTGGAACTACAGCCCAAAATCTAAAGACCATTTTGGAGTAACAGAATTTGTTTTAAAGGAAAACCGAACCATATTTATTCGTGGTACAGTAAATACCCTTGAATACATAAAGACAATTGGGCATTAAGTAAACACTATGAAACGCAGAGAAAAAAGAACTACAGCTAACAGCACATTTGCAATAGGCGGGGTTTCGTGCTCCGCATACAGTTTAGTGGAAGCCGAAAGTTTTGTGCTCCGCATAAACATCAGTGATAAAAATCCCGCCTATTGCAAATCTGCAAAACGTTAGCTGCAAGGCTACCACGACACGGACAAACAATTAGAAACAATCAAAAAGTAAAAAAATGATTTTCAAAGCAC
>JAHEYX010000103.1 GCA_023251415.1 Chitinophagales bacterium | reverse complement strand
TTTATTTCAGTAAGCGCAATGATGTCGTCTTGGGTAACAGCACGTCTGAAGTTTTTGACATACGGTTTTAAACCTTTTTCAATGGCTGCTAATACGGCTTCCCATGTTTCCGCATCTTCAATATCGCGATAGATTTTTTTCTCGATAAATATTTTCTCTAATGAAGAATACATCCAGTTTTCCTCTAATTCATTCAACTTAATATCCAATTCCTTTTTAAGCAAGGCCATGGTATTATCGGTTGAAATGCGCAGTAAATCGGAAACACCGGCAAAAAGCGGTTTATCACCATTGATTACACAAGCATTTGGAGAAATTGAAATTTCGCAATCGGTAAAGGCATAGAGGGCATCGATGGTAACGTCGGGAGAAATGCCGGCAGCCAATTGAATTTCAATTTCCACTTGTGCAGCGGTATTATCAATAATTTTGGTGATTTTAATTTTACCGCTGTCATTCGCTTTAACAATACTTTCCATTAATGAAGTGGTGGTAATACCATAAGGTATATCCTTTATCAATAATGTTTTTTTATCGGCTTCAACTATTCTGGCGCGCACCCTTATTTTACCACCGCGTCTACCATCTTGATAATTGGCAACATCAATCATACCGCCGGTTGCAAAATCCGGAAACAATTCGAATTTACGTCCTTTGAGGTATTGAATTGAAGCTTGAATCAATTCGCAAAAATTGTGCGGTAACACTTTAGTTGCTAATCCCACCGCAATACCTTCTACCCCTTGCGCCAATAGCAATGGAAATTTCATTGGCAAAACTACCGGCTCGTTTTTGCGACCATCATAACTTAATTGCCATTGGGTAGTTTTATTATTAAAAGCTACTTCTCCGGCAAACTTGCTTAATCGAGCTTCGATATAACGCGGAGCAGCCGCTTCATCGCCGGTTCTCACATCGCCCCAATTTCCTTGCGTTTCAATTAATAAATCTTTTTGACCAAGCCCAACCATTGCATCACCGATTGAAGCATCACCGTGCGGATGGTATTGCATGGTTTGTCCGATTACATTGGCCACTTTATTAAAACGGCCATCGTCCATTTCTTTCATGGCATGCAAGATGCGGCGTTGTACAGGCTTCAACCCATCTTCAACCGCAGGAACGGCACGTTCTAAAATAACGTAGGATGCATAATCCAAAAACCAGTCATTAAATAAACCGGTTACAGATTCCACTTCATCGTGATTAGCATTCGACTGATTTTCTTCCAATTCCATTGTAATTCAAAATTTAAAATTCAATAAAACCTTTACACTGTAAGTGCTTCAGGTAAATCTTTTTCTATACGTAGGTTATTAATAATATCTTCTTGTCGTTGTGGAGTGTTTTTGCCCATGTAGTATTCCAATAATTTCGGAATAGGATTATCGGCATCCATAATAATGGGCTGTAATCGAATTTGTGCTCCGATAAAATGTCCGAACTCATCAGGTGAAATTTCTCACAATCCTTTAAATCGTGTAATTTCAGGTTTGGTTCCCAATTTAGCGATGGCGGCTTTGCCTTCTTTGTCGGAATAGCAATAGATGGTTTCTTGTTTATTTCTAACCTGGAACAATGCGGTATCTAAAATGTAAACGTGACCATCTTTTACCAAATCCGGCAAGAACTGCAAGAAGAAAGTCATGAGCAATAAGCGGATGTGCATACCATCCACATCGGCATCGGTTGCAATTACCACTGAATTGTAACGCAAGCCCTCCAATCCGTCTTCAATATTTAGCGCATGTTGTAAGAGGTTAAATTCTTCGTTTTCATAAACCACTTTTTTAGTACTGCCATAAGAATTTAACGGTTTACCACGCAAACTAAATACTGCTTGTGTTTCTACATTACGTGATTTAGTAATGGAGCCACTAGCTGAATCACCTTCGGTAATGAAGATCATGGTTTCCAATTTTTTGGCTTCAATTTCTTCCTTTTGTTTTCCTTCAGCAACATCATTCAAATGGAAACGGCAATCACGAAGTTTTTTATTGTGCAAATTGGCTTTTTTAGCTCGTTCATTTGCCAGTTTTTTGATGCCGGCAATTTCTTTACGTTCGCGCTCACTTTGTAGAATACGCTTTAATAAAGCATCAGCAACACTAGGATTTTTGTGCAAGTAGTTATCCAGCTCACGGGCCATAAAGTCGCCAATGAAGCTTTTCATACTTATTCCATTTTCAGGCGCAGTAGTTAAGGAGCCTAATTTGGTTTTGGTTTGTGATTCAAAAACCGGTTCTTGAACACGAACTGAAATAGCGGCAATAACGCTACCACGAATATCGGCCGCATCAAAATCTTTCTTAAAAAATTCACGAGCTGTTTTTACCAAAGCCTCGCGAAAAGCCGCCAAATGGGTACCTCCTTGTGTAGTAAATTGCCCATTCACATAGCTGTAATATTCTTCGCCATAGGAGTTATCATGGGTCATGGCCATTTCAATATCTTCTCCTTTCAAATGAATGATGGGGTAGCGCAACTCTACATTCAACGTTTTATGTTGCAACAAATCCATCAAGCCATTTTTAGAAATGTATTTCTGACCGTTGTAATTAATGGCTAAACCGGCATTTAAATAACAATAATTTCGAATTTGATTTTCGATAAATTCTGGAATGAAATGGTATTTCTTAAAAACTGTTTCGTCCGCAATAAAGACCATTTCGGTACCATTGCTTTCGTTAGTTTTTTGTTCTTTGTGATCTTTAATCAACTCGCCACGTTCAAACTCCGCCATTTTCATCACACCTTCACGAATCGACTTCACCGAAAAATATACGCTCAGGGCATTAACAGCTTTAGTACCTACCCCATTCAACCCTACTGATTTCTGAAACGCTTTACTGTCGTACTTTCCACCGGTGTTAATTTTGCTAACCACGTCTACTACTTTTCCTAAAGGAATTCCGCGTCCATAATCACGAATGGTTACTTTTTTATCTTCTATTTTGATGTCGATTTGCTTACCGTATCCCATCATGTGTTCGTCTATACAGTTATCCACCACCTCTTTTAATAGAATATAAATACCATCATCAGGAGAAGAACCGTCGCCCAATTTACCGATATACATACCCGGACGCATACGGATATGCTCTTTCCAATCTAGCGATCGGATGGAGGATTCGTCGTAAATCACTTCATTCGCCATAGTTATCATTGCTTTAGTATAATTAGAAAAATAGTTTTTACGTTCTGTACTTAGTTCAATTCGGACTAAAATAGAACAGGGGGACGCAAATAAATAGGATTTGCGGCGTACCAGCGGATAAAATTATTAACACTTTCCGGGGCAAGGTGCTTCAGATGCCTGCAAATTTGAACAGTAGACGGGTATTTGTCTATTAAAATGAATGCCTTCAGCCGCATTTTGGGGGAGAAATTTATTTCCCGGCTTTCTAAAAAATAGCTATTTTGCTACCAAAAATAAATTTAATCCAGCAATGAAACGTTTTTTTATCCTAGTTTTGTGTGTAGCAATGATTCCGGCTGCTTTTTTTGCCATTAGTTGTAAAAAAACAGTTAAGTATTTATTACATGGTGCTGTTTTTAATAAATGTGGTGAACCGATGGCAAATAGTACCATTGAAATTCGTCAACGCGGTACGGCTTATTATACCAAAGCCACTTCGGGCGGCCCAATTGGAACGGTAAAAACTGATGGTAGCGGTAACTTTTCGTTTGAATACAAAGCTTTAAAAGAAACCGACTCCTTGGCTATATTTGACGGTACAGGCAATGATGCAAAGTCTTTAATGACGGGTATTCCGGCAAACAGCAATGAACATTTATTTGTCTATCGTTATATGAAATTAGATATGCATGTTACTACTTCCGGAATAGTGGTGGTAGGCACGAATGATTCGATGTATACTTATCATGACTCCTTGGTGGTAGGTGGCGAACACATCTATTACGGGGCATTCCGCAATGGACAAGACAACGGAACATTCACCATTGAACCGGATGTATCGCATTACAATTACCTCAACAAAGACTATTCGTTGATTTGGGGAATTGGTTGGACCAATTACATCATGCACTACATCACCTACAAACACTATAATGAAGGCTTTGGAGTTGTACATTATAAAATTGACGGTTGTGATGGCCCTAATAAAGTAGACATTAATATTACAGGATTATAAACCCTCTTAAACCAACATAAATGAAAAAATTAAGCTTACTTAGTTTATTCTTATTCATTGCCCTATTTTCATTTGCTGAAGAGCAGATTTATACCGGCACTGCTGCTAACACACATGTAAAAGGTGCGAATATAGTGCGCTACACTGACGAATCGCTTCTACCAAATTATATTGGATTTGCTAAAGGAAGTGAATTGCCATTGGCACTTTTCGAAAAATGGATGCACGGCACCTTGCAATTAAATGCATCCTATTCATTAGTCGAATTGAATCGCTTCGATGATCAAATCGGATTTACACACATTCGTTTACAAGAAAATTTTAAAGGTATTCCTGTAAAAGGAACCATGTGGATTTTACACCTTCGTAACGGGGTCATTCAAAGTATGAATGGTACATTGTATAATCAAATTAATAGTGGTACTAATCCCGCCATTACAGAGCAAGTTGCATTAAATTTAGCTTTAACAAAAGTGGATGCGAATCAATACAAATGGCAAATTCCGCAGGAGGAACAACAATTAAAAATCGAACAAAACAATCCGAACGCCACCTATTATCCGAAAGGCGAATTGATGATTGTTCGCAACAATGGTGTGTTTCATTTATGCTATGCCTTTAGTATTTACGCCCAACAACCATTTGGTAAAACTACCGAATTAATTGATGCGTTCAGTGGTCAAGTAATCGAATCAATCAATGAAATTAAAACAATTGGCGTTACCGGAACAGCACATACTAAATACAGTGGCGTACAAACCATAAAAACGGACAGCCTTGCACCTACTAGTTTTCGTCTTCGCGAATCAACAAGAGGAAACGGCATTTTCACCTATAACAGCGCTACAACAACCGGTTATCCCAGCACCGACTTTACCGATACCAATAACAATTGGAACAATATCAATGGCAATCAAGATGAGGTAGCCACCGATGCACATTGGGGAGCGGAGATGACTTATGATTTTTACAATACAAATTACAGTCGTAACAGTATCGATAACAATGGATTTGCCTTGTTGAGTTATGTGCATTATGATGTTGGAATGGTAAATGCCTTCTGGGATGGTCAACGCATGAGTTATGGTGACGGTGATGCTAGTACACCTCCATTAACCGCTTTAGACATTACTGGTCATGAAATTACACACGGCTTAACCACCTTCACTTGTAACTTAAATGGTGGAAATGAACCGGGAGCATTGAATGAAGGATTCAGTGATATAGCAGGTAAGTCTATTGAAAAATGGGCTCGCCCTGGTAATAGCAATTGGCAAATAGGTGCTGATATTAACATGATCATTCGTGATATGGCTAATCCGAATGCCACTCAAAACCCTGATACTTACCAAGGAACCAATTGGGATTTTGTAACACAAGAAGTACATAAGAACAGTACCGTTTTAAGTCACTGGTTTTATTTATTAACGATGGGTGGAAGCGGTACCAATGATATCAATAATTCGTATAATGTTACCGGTCAAGGTTACACTAAAGCCAATGCCATTGCATTCAGAGATCAAACCGTTTACTTATTTCCGGCATCACAATATTCAGATGCGCGTTTCTACGCCTTACAAGCTGCTGTTGATTTATATGGACCTTGTTCTCCCGAAGTACAAGCTACAGCAGATGCTTGGTATGCGGTTGGTGTTGGAACGCCATATTCCCCTACTGTTACTGCGGCTTTCACATCAAGTAGCAGCATAGGCTGTTCGGCTCCATTAGCTGTTCAGTTTCATAACTTAAGTATCAACAGTAATGTATTCGCTTGGGATTTTGGTGATGGTTCTCCAATTAACACCAGCAATTCACCATTGCATATTTACAATAGCAATGGAACCTTTTCAGTAACCTTAATTGTTAGTGGCGGTGCGTGCGGATCAGATACGATCAGCATGCCTAATTATTTAGTAATTAATCCGGGTTTACCTTGTACAAATTTACCGGCCAATGGTCAAACAGTAACAGAAACCATGTGTTCCGGTAATTTATATGACGATGCCGGTAACAATGCCGATTACAGCAGCAATTACAGCTCGTATTTGACAATTGCTCCAACAGGTGCACAACAAGTAAGCATGCAATTTACGTTGTTCGATACCGAACAAGGCTATGATTCCTTATACCTCTATGATGGTCCAACTAGCAGCAGCCCGTTAATTGGCGCATGGTCCGGAACAGCACTTCCAAATGGCGGAGCAATCATTTATTCGAGCGGAGGTTCGTTAACTGTACATTTTGTTTCAGACCCTAGTGTTGTTGGTGCCGGTTTCGAAGCCAATTGGCAATGTATTTCTAATCAACCTCCTGTCGCTATTTTTTCTGCCGACAATGTCAACAGTTGTTCAGGATTAATTCATTTCAATAATTCCTCTTCCGGTGCACCTACAGCCTGGCATTGGGACTTTGGTGATGGAACAACAGATTCTATCAAAACACCAACGCATACCTATTCTACCAATGGAACTTATTCGGTTGAGTTAATTGTAACCAATGCATTTGGCATTGATACTTTATTGTATACCAATTACATTACAGTTAACCATCCTTCTCCGGGTCCAAGCGGTATAAATGGTTCAACATGCTCATCCGGTCAAGTGGCATTAGGCGCTACTCCAAACGGAGCCGGTAATACCATCAATTGGTACAGCTCAGCAAGCAGCAGCACTATACTTGGTAGCGGTAACACTTTCTTTACGCCTTCAATTTCAACAACAACCACTTATTATGCTGAAGAAATTATTCCAGGCCCAATTGATTCGCTCGGTCCGGTAAACAACTCCATTGGAACTGGAAATAATTACACCAACAATAATGATCGTTATCTGGTGTTTAATTGCACTGCAGCAAGTACTTTAGTTTCAGTAAAAGTGATTTCGGGAACATCAGGGCCACGTACCATTCAATTGCGCAATAGTGCCGGTACTGTTTTACAATCAGCCGTGGTTACTATTCCGAGCGGTACTTCTACCGTTACGTTAAACTTTGCATTACCAATTGCTAATGGATTGCAATTAGGTTTATTGAGTGGTGGAACTGCTCACAATTTATACCGCAACAATGGTGGAGCAGTATATCCGTATACCAATGGTCCGGTGAGCATTACAGGTGTTAATCCGGGTTCGCCATCAAATTATTATTATTTCTTCTATAATTGGAAAATTCAAACCGGGAATTGTGCAACTGTTCGTACACCAGTAGTTGCAACCACCGGTGCCATTTCTGCCGCAGCAACACTTAGTGGTTCTAGTACTATTTGTTCGAATGACTCCGCCATGTTAACAGCAGTTAGCAGCAGTTCATACACTTACCAATGGAACAATAACGGCAATCCGATTCCGGGTGCAACACAAAGTACCTACCAAGCAACAGCTGCAGGTAACTATACTTGTACTATCAGTGCCACCGGTTGTGCTCCGGCAACATCGGCACCGGCAATCAATATTAGTACTATTCCAAGTCCTACATCAGCAATTATTCAACCGTCCACTGATACAGCTTCTCGTTGCTTAGGAACGCCATTCGTAATTAAAGCATTCACTTCTGCAGGATATAGTTACCAATGGTATCGTAATGCAAATCCGATAACAGGAGGAACAACTGATACTTTTTTAGTGATCAATGGTGGTGGTTTATTTACGAATTTATATACGGTAAGTGTAACAGCAAACGGATGCACTGCAACATCACCGGTCTTTACCTTATTGTCTTATACAGCCCCTACTGCAGTTATCAATCCTAATGCTACTCAAACCATTTGTCCGGGCCAAAGTATTACGTTAAATGCCAATACAGGTATTAACTATGCTTATCAATGGGATAATGGTGGAACGCCTGTTTCAGGGGCCACTGCAGCCAGTTTCACAACAGCTACACCGGGTAATTATTCCGTAACTATTGATAATACGTATTGCCCGACATCTACTTCAACAGCAGTTAGTGTAGTCGCTTCAACTTTACAAGCTAATTTTACATCGGTTGCAGGAACGAATGGTTTAATCAACTTTACAGATGGCAGTGCAGGAACGCCAAGCTCATGGAATTGGACATTTGGTGATAATGCGTCTTCTACAATTCAAAATCCTTCACATACTTACAGTGCTTCCGGTAACTATACGGTAACATTGATAGTTGCTGATGCTTCCGGCTGCAGTGATACCATAATGAAAGATTTGACAGTTGATATAACCGGTATTGCAAATGTTAATTCGTCCCTTTCCATTGTATTATTCCCGAATCCGGCCTCTACTACTTTACAAGTAAATTTAAAAGCAAATGCTTGGAACGGACAAACAATTAACGGTAGAATCATCAATGCACTCGGACAAGAAATTCAAACAGTTCAATTTACGAAAGAGCATCCGCAAATCGCTATTCAATCGTTGGCTAAAGGTGCTTATATGCTGCAATTGCAATATGGCAAACAGTTGATAAATAAATCCTTCATTAAAGAATAATACTTCTTCAATTATTAAAAATCCCATGTTAAAGCCTAACATGGGATTTTTTTTGCCTTAACTTTATGCTTCTATTTAACAAAGGTCTGCTTGTTTGTTGTAAGTGATGAAAAAAAGAATACAAATTATTGGTGGAGGAGCTTCGGCGTTATTGCTAGCAGCCCATTTAGACCCCTTACTGTGGGAGGTTCATCTCTATGAAAAAAACCAAACCTTAGGTCGGAAATTTTTAGTAGCCGGAGATGGCGGTTTGAATTTATCACACAGTGAATCCTTAGAACAGTTTGTAGAACGCTATAAGCCCCATTCTTTTTTACAAACCGCTCTTCATCATTTTACACCCACTGATTTACGCCATTGGTTAACTCAACTTGGTATTGAAACCTATGTAGGAACAAGCGGACGAATCTTTCCAAAAAAAGGAATTAAACCCATAAGCGTGCTTAATACGATTGAAAAAAAGTTGCTTGATTTAAAAGTACAATTTCATTTTCAAGAAGAATGGAAAGGCTTTGATGCTTCCGGGTCTTTATTGATGGAAAATAAGGTTGAAATTTACAGCTTGCCTAAAT
>JAHEYX010000102.1 GCA_023251415.1 Chitinophagales bacterium | reverse complement strand
AAATTGATTAAAGAGTAAATCGCCTTTATAACAATTAATAAATGGCCTGCTCTTATTTTATGAGTTGCAGGCCATTCATTTTTCCAATCCACAGTAATTGACCGCCATGGTTACCTTCGTGTCGAATGGCATGTTGAATTAAAAAGCGATTACTGGTATCACCGTTCATTCCGAACTTTAAGCTGTTTTCAGTTTCTAACCAAGCAGCATCTTTCGTTTGTAGGTAATCCATCACATAACGATGTATTTCATCTTTTTTTTCCAGAAGCTTTTCGTACGGCATTTTGTCGTTATGCAGCGAGCCGTCACTTCCTTTTAAATAATGGGTTAACTGATCTAAATCCAACTGTTGACCACCAGAACATTTAATGATTAAGTTATGTTCAGCCCAAGCAATATGTGCAGTGATCCAATAAATGGAATTGAATTCCATGCCACCAAATACGTTACGCTGATATGGATCCACTTCTTTTAATTTGTGAAGAAAGTAGTTTGTTAAGGTTCTTGTTTTATCAAGCGTATCGGCTAAAATTTGTGCTGGTATCATTTTGTTGATTTATTTTTTTTACAAGATTATTCTTTTTTCTTGTGGTTAAATGCGGTAAAATAGGATAAGCGGTTAAAGGTAAGCAAGCTAAAGCAGTTGAAGCCGCATGGGTTTAATTAACGGCTAACTTATTGTATTTATTTCGGTATTCAATTGGTGTTAATCCGGTTACTTTTTTGAATGTACTACGGAAAGCTTTCGTATCGGTATAACCAACTTCATACATCACTTCGGTGCTGTTTTTTCGTGAACTTTCGAAGGCCCGTTTCGCAGCTTCAACTTTAATACGTTGAATGTATTCTAAAACGCTATTGTTAGTTGCTTTTTTAAAGCGGCGTTCAAATGATCTTCTTCCAACAGCAACATTATCAGCGAGGTCATCAACACTAATTTTTTTATTAAAATGTTGTTCGATATATTCTTGTGCTTTTTTGATGGCTTCGTCGGAATGATTTTTTTGCCCTTGAAACAAGGTAAATATGTTTTGCGATTGGCGATCGATATCAATAGCAAAGTACTTGGCAGCTAAAATGGCTGTTTCGCGATCGGTATATTTTTCTAATAAGTGTAACAATAAATTCCAATATGAATTTGCACCACCACTGGAGTACAATCTGTTTTCTTCTGTAATGATATTTCCTTCTTGAACAATTACTTCGGGAAATAAGCTGCGAAATTCATTTTGAAAGCCCCAGTGGGTTGAACATTTTTTACCATTTAACAAACCGGTAGCAGCAAATAAAAATGCACCTACGCACAAAGAAGCTACTTCGGCTCCTTTTTTATAATGGTTTTTAATAAAAGGAATGATGGCTTCATTTTGTTGAATAGCAGTAGGCATATCACCAAACAAAGCGGGAATGATTATTAAATCTGTTTTTTTTACCTCATTGAGCAAATGTGTAGCTTGAACGGTAAATAAGCCTTGATTGATTTTTACTTCTTTTGTGGTTGCTACTAATTGAATGGTGAACAATGGTTTTTTACCGGCTTGTTGCAAAAATAAATTCGCCGCAGCAAAAAGGTATTGTGGGTCGGCTATAGCTTGCATTACACTTGATTCGGGAACAAGTATACTTACTGTTTTCATACTAGTGGTGGGTTTTTCGGTTTCAAATATAACAGTGTTTTGTCGGATTACGCCCTTTTTATGGCGTTTTTGCACTTGTTAATTTTGTCGGATTCAATCACCTTTGCAGGTATAATTTTTTAATAGCAAAATAAAAAAATCCACTTATGGAAACCTTAAAGTTTACAACTCAAATTAAAGCCGGTGCTGCAAAAGTGTGGCAAATTTTATGGGACGATGAAACGTATCGCAAATGGACTACCGTATTTCACGAAGGGTCGTATGCCGTTACGGATTGGCAAGAAGGAAGCAAAGTGCATTTTCTAGGACCCAATGGTAATGGCATGTACAGTGAAATTCAACGCATGAAGAAACATGAATTAATGGCAATACATCATCTTGGTGAAGTAAAGAATGGAGTAGAACAAGTACCGGATGCTTCAAGTGAACAATGGGGTGATGCCATGGAAATTTATGAATTGAAAGAGGAAAACGGTTACACTACTTTAGTTGTAAGCATGACAGCCATTCCAAATTTTGTTGCTTATTTTAATGCCACCTTTCCTCCAGCTTTAGCAATTGTAAAGGAATTAGCAGAAGCGCCGTATTTGATTACAGTTGAAGTGGACGTGAATGCTTCGATTGAAATTGTTTGGAAATGTTGGACTACACCGGAAGACATCATGCAATGGAATCAAGCCTCTGATGATTGGCATACAACCAATGCCAAAGTAGATTTGCGCGTAGGAGGCACTTTCAGTTCTACTATGGCTGCTAAAGATGGAAGTTTTAGTTTCGACTTCGGGGGTACCTATACGCATGTAGAACCCAATAGGAAATTGGCGTATACACTTGGAGATGGACGTGTGGTTTCCATTAACTTTTCAGAATCGAATGGAATAACAAAAGTGATTGAACTATTTGAAGCAGAAAATGTTCACCCAATAACCTTTCAACGAGCAGGATGGCAAAGTATCATTAACAATTTTAAGAAACATGTCGAAAGGTAAGTTGGCAAAGCTTCCCAAATTATTACTGCAAGTGCATTTGACCTTTACTGGAAATTGTAAAACTGCTTTTGAGTTCTACCAACAATGCATAGGTGGCGAATTGGAATTGCATACTTTAGCACAACAAGCCGATGCTAAATTATTGCCGGATTCAGCCAAAGAATTGGTGTTACAAGCCAGTTTACATCATAAAAATTGGAGCTTGCACGGCAGTGATTTAGTTTCCGAAAAGGGAAGAATAATTGGTAATGCGGTTACTATAGTATTAATTAGCGAAACAGAAAAGGAGGCACGAAACTATTATTCCAAATTGGTACGACATGGTGTTGCAACACATCCATTAAAACGAAATAAGGCTGGCGTACTGTATGGCGATTTAACAGATGGGTTTCACAATAATTGGATAATTACAAATCAACTAAACCACTAAATATAATTAAAATGAAAAAATTAAATTTGATCTATTGGATACTTACCGGTCTTTTTGCTGCAATGATGGCTGCTTCTTCTATTCCGGATATTTTGGTTTCAAAAGATGCTATTACTATATTTAATCAATTGCAATTGCCGGTTTATTTAATAGTCTTTTTAGGGGTAGCAAAATTAGCGGGAGTTATCGCTATTTTGATACCGGGGTTCCCACGAATAAAAGAATGGGCTTATGCCGGTTTGGTTATCGATTTAGTTGGTGCCACTTATTGCATGATAGCCATTCATTCGCCATTTAGCGATTATGTGTTTATGGCGTTACCTTTAACATTAGCCTTTGCTTCTTATTTTGTTTACCACAAGCGCTTAAGTCAACAAGCTACCGCATAAGTTGAAAAATTAACGAGAATTATTTTTGGTTAATTATGCTATCGATTCAAAAGAACGGTAACAGCTATTGCTTTGGCTTTATTTTAAATATTTATTGTCGTGATTATAGTTTTTGAGTTACCCTTATTCGATAAAAATCAAGCTGCTGAACTATTACAGGAGCTTAATAAGCACTTTAAAGCCGAGAAAATTAACATCGACAACGCTGACCCTACTGCTGTTTTACGTGTTGTAAATATTACGGTTTCTGAGGCAGTGTTAATCACTTTTTTAGCAGATAAAGGAATTGCAGTTAAATCACTACAATAGCGAAGTGTTGGTTTTTTGATAGGTTTGCAAAACGAAACGATTCCAACCTTTTTTGGTTTTTGATTCGACTGCCCAATTGAAGCCTTCCTTTTCACTCGGCCAAAAGACTTGTCGAGCAATACCTGCCGGCATTTTAGCTTCAAAACCAAATGCTTGCGGATGAATATCGCGAACATCAGCTAATAGTCCGCTTGAGTTTTTACCATCAGAAGTAAATGACCAAAAGCAAATTTGTTTTTCTTGATTTAATCCAATGATAGTATGGTCCTTATACTGCTTATCGCCTAAAAACCAAGTTACATCTTCAATGATGTAATTGTTTCCGAGGTCATAACGAAAACTACGAATACATTGCGGGTTCATACGGTCGCTACTGTCTTCATTGCAAATCCAAGAGCCAATTAATGGATCAAATAGTCCGAGTTTGCCTCTGCCTTTTTTCCAATGCATAATTTTAAAATAGTAGGTTAAGGTTGTAACTGAATTAAATCTTAGTGGCTTACAATTATGCTAATGAGTTTAACACAGCCAAGCAAAAATCAACATTAAATTATTCTTGACATTATTCTACATCGAGCATTACATCAATGAAACGCAATTGATTAGAAACAGCTTTTACTACTGAAAAATTAGGTTTGCCTATGTAAGTATTGGTGTCATAAAACGCATCATTGTACAGTGGTACTAGTCCAATTCCAACAGGCTTGATAGCAGAAACGCCTCTTAATGTACGCCCATCTACGTTCATTGCTGTTGTTGTGGCAATGTTCCCGCCATTGTCTGACATCCATTTACCTAATGATTGCCAATAGGTTTGAAAGTTAGCCAATTGCTGTGATGTCAAGGTTTCGCGTACTGCATTTTCAGTTGAATCTCCAGTAATAAATGAAGCTAATTGAGAAGAAGTCATTAGTCCCGAATTAACTAATTCTGTGCTCATACTTTTTGCTAAATCCTGGTCGCTAAATGGCATAAAAATAATTTAATTTATAACGCTGTTTCCGGAGCTTATGATAATTGTCTTTTTAGAAAAGACTCATAACTTTCGATGAGCATCTTTAAGCCTTCAGAAGATTCTTGGGGACTCAAAATGATTTCAAGTTTACCGCGCGTAGTTTTAGGTGCTTTTTTAAAAAGTCCACCTCTAGCACTGTTAGGAAAGTTAAGTTGTAGTTCACCATTTACGATTTCTAATTCGAATTCTGCAGTCAACGTAGCTTTTTCTATTTGCGGCATCGTTAATGGCACTAAAGTAATTAGTGGTACTTCAATAGGTAAAACTTTAACTTGATAATCATTAATAATATCTTCATCATCTTCTGCATGTTCATTGAGTTGTGGGTAATTTAGTGTAACTGTTTTAGGAATCAAGGTCGCTTTACTGACTACGTTACCCGTGCTGTCTTTTACTTCTGCAGTATCTTTATCAAAATACCTGTCTATTAGACTTAAGTTTTTATCCATTAGGGTATCGCTTGCCCCCATTATGGCATTTTGGATTGCGGAAACAAAAGATTTAAAACTTATCATATTTAATTATTTACTGAAAATGGAGGGTTTGTTTTAGAAAATATATCGAGCATAATGTGAACGCCTATTGGTTGATTAGTACTAGCGTTATCTATCTTGATGACTGTTGGACTTGGTTTTTCAAGCAATGGGTTGTTTGGAAAAAAATAATATTTCTGTGTGCTAGTAGCACTTGTCGAAGGAGTAGCCCGTTTCTTTCTATTATTTTTTAAGCGCTTAATTTTATTACTAAGAACAGTGTAATTAACAATTTGAGGCAAATTACTTCCTCCGTCAACAGTAGTGGTACGGATTTTATTTAGCACACTACCGGTACTTGCCATCATTTTCTGTACAACTTTAGTTAGTAAATTAATAGCATTCATTGTTTTATTGATTCTTTTTGATTTGTCCTTTTAATGAATCTAATTTTTGCATTGTTTCTTGAACTATCGGGGCGCTTTCAGGGGTTAATCCAATTGATGCAAAACAATTTGGGCATGAAAATTTTACTCCCATCAATAATTGACGAGTTTCAAAAGGGATTTTAGCCTGTCCACATGCAGGGCATACAATGCTTTGTTCGTGATTAGTTAGCATAAAACTAGTTTTGTTAATTTAAAGAACTTATTTTTTTTCTATTGGAGTTGGCTGAATAGCTTTATTATAAAGGTCAAGTATACTTAATATACCTATAGGAAGTGGCAATGTGCCGGCATTAATATTTACTTTTAATCTGCTGGTTGTTTGATTTTTATATTGACCATTTTTATTGTCATTAGCACTTTGTTTACTTATTCTGCCATTTAATTGCGCTTTTTTAGCATTAACGCCGGAATCATTATAAGAAGTAGTAGATGTAATATCTAAATCAAAATCAAGTGTAACTTTATCAATCACTAATGAACTTATAGGTATTATGCATAACATGGGAACTGTAAAAGATAATGCGTTATTCTCAATATGCTCCGGTACATAATTATCGGTACCTACCGTGCCGGATTCGGCTATAACAACTGATCGATACATAACCATTTCAATTAAAATGGGTTCATATTTAGTATTCGTAATATTTTTACCTGTTTTAGGATCAATAGTATCCAATTTTGTTACTTTTTTCGAAAAACAATAGTCTAGTAAAAAACGAGTTTGACCGGATACCATCTGCACATTCGCTTTAGAAGCAGCAATTAGTGGGGCACTGATAATTGACTCAATGTTTAATTCAGAATTTGACTCTCGAACAAATTTATTAGCTCCACCAGCTGTGACATTATTATTAGCCATAATTTATCTATAAGAATAATTCAAGTATAAAAAGAAATAAAAGTACTAAAAAATAGGTTCGTTTCACTTAGAAACGAACCTATTTAAAAAATTATGAAGTTTTACCTAAAGTAATTGGCTGTATTGATTGCGCGAAAGCTTCAATGATTACATTTACTCCCTTTGGTAATGGCAATTGACCTGCATGTACATTAACCGTATATTTAGCAGAATTGCTTTTTTGGTAATGCGTGTTATGAGTTGATGAATCTTTCTGATCGTAACTGGCAGATCCTTTAATGGTGGCTGAAAAGCAACCCCAACCTACTTTAGCTTCAAAACTTGTAGCTCCTTGCATTTCAGTTGATTTAGTATCTGTTTGTTCTTCTGAAAAGCTGGAATTTACTTGCATTTCAAACGTAATGTCTACAGTTTCGACAGCCAATGAATTTAAAGGCACGATTGTTAATAAGGGCAAATTAAAGGTTGTAGTAAAGTTTGAAACAACAGGAGCAATAGCAGGTGCAGCAACGGTAGGGGGCACATAGCCGGGTGTTCCTGCTGTTCCCGATCCTGGGTCTGCTTGAACGGCTGGCGCTCCTGGGGTAAGCACTGCTCTTGTTAATGACATCACTATCATAATTGGTTGATAGCCATCATGTGCAGGTATAGCCGGCATTCCAATAACTTCGGGTGTAGTAACTACACCATTTGTTATTACAGCCGGAACGCCTGTTATTGCAGCTTGTTCTGGGTAAGTGTACTTTGTGAAGCAAGTGTCAAGCATAAACTTGGTTTGCGTTATTGCCATTTTTGCATTTGCATCAGCAGCAGCATTAAGAGGACCACCAATTAGCGCGTCCATAGGAAGCCCAGAAAACTGCTGGGCCATCGATAATAATCCTGATTCCATTTTTGTGATTTTTTAATTGTTAATAAATATTTTTTCAAATATATACTATAAACAATGATATATGAGTAAAAAGAATAAAATAAATTTTGTAAATGTTATATAGGTTAATAAGTGTATAAATTATATATATAAAATAATATTTATGTTAGTATAATAGTCGTATAGTATAGTTAAATAATTTAAATACCGTAATTACATATTGGGTTTGAATAATCGTATTTACTGTAGTAAATTCTCGGAAATGCACTATGTTTGCGCTAACACAAGGATCCATTATACCTATGGGGCAATATTTAAAAGTAAAATTCTACCCTGAAAGTAAGAAAGAGCGCAAGCAAAGATTACAAAAAGCTAACGTAAAGCTAGCTTACCGAATAGCGCTTGTACTCTTCTTAATTGTGTTGATTTTGTTAGCACTATTGATTTATTTTTGAAAGTAACAACTCCGTAAGAGATTAGTCACTTCGCTGAACGTGATGTAACAATTATTTAACTTAGTTTGATTTGACTATTAGTGTTTAGCTAACTTTACATTAAATTAAAAATAGTAAAAGAAAAGGGTAATGAAATTAAAATGAGATTTAGCTAATTCTACCAGGCCTTACTACTTATTAACTACTGTATAATTGAATTTAATTCGTGCAAGTCTAATTCTACACAAGTTTTTTAATTGATAAAGTAGTACGATTAATTTAAACGCGCACAACAACTTTGCAGCTTATCAACTATTTAGATAATGAATTTATTCATTTAATATAGGGTACACACAAATTAGTTCATTTGCTACTTATAGTATTTCAATTAATTTAAAAATCAACTTCACAGAAGAGTACTTTGTTGTTTAGCGCTTTAATTCATTTTGTATAGCTCAAGCTCTTTTACGCTATATAAGCTCTTCATGATTAGCTTTCATAAATTTGTTTTTATTAGGTGCGCCAGCAGTATCACTTACCTGAATGATTTATAAGCTCATAGAATGCTTGCTTATAGGTTTCTGAAATCGGAATATATTCGTCTAGAATTTTAATACGATCGCGTTCTATGGATTCAATTTTATTGAGTGCAACCATGTAAGATTTATGTACTCTGCAAATTAATGAGGCAGGTATTTCTTTTTCAAATTCCGTAAAGGTTTGAAGCGTCATGATTTTCTTAGTGGTACAATGTATCCTGCGATAATCACGCATACCTTCAATAAATAAAATTTCACTCCATAAAATTTTTTCTAATCGGTATTCTGTTTTTACAAAAATGAACGTATTATCGCTTATTGCTTTTGGTTTAGCTAAATTACTTTGCGCTCGATCAACGGCTTGTACAAAGCGTTCAAAAGTGTATGGTTTTAAAAGATAGTCGGTCACTTTTAAGTCGAATCCCTTCAGTGCATATTCGTGATAAGCGGTTGTAATAATTACCTGACTAGTAATGCTTGCCGTTTCTAATAATTGGATACCTGAAAATTCATCCATTTGTATATCCAGGAATAACACATCAACCGTATTCGATTTTAAGAAAGTTAATGCATCAAAGGCATTATCAAATGCTGCCAATAAATTTAGAAAGGGCAACTTTGCTACAAATCCTTTAACTCTTTCGAGTGCCAAAGGTTCATCTTCTACTACAATGCAATTTAATTTCATATTAATGGAGCGTCAAATCTACTTTGTAAATATCATTATTTTGTGTGATCACTAATTTATGTTTATCAGGATAGAGTAGTGCTAAGCGTTTCTGAATTAATTCGCTGCCTAGGCCATTATCATTTTGTTTGGGCGCTAA
>JAHEYX010000101.1 GCA_023251415.1 Chitinophagales bacterium | reverse complement strand
GCGCAATTAGAGCAACTTTATATCGAAATGCTTTTATTGGATGATGATGAGTTAGTTACAACCACTTTAGTAATCTATCCATCTGCTATGGAAGATTTCAATTTCTACTTAAATTTTCATGGATTGGCTGAAGATGATTTGCTGGCACATCAATACGATGGCATATACCAATTAGCCAGTTTTCATCCGGAATATACGTTTGCAGATGCACCGCTTGATGATGCGGCAAATTATACGAATCGTTCACCTTATCCGATGATCCATATTTTAAGGGAGAGCAGTATTGATGAAGCATTAGATCGATATGGAAATCCGGATGATATACCTGCAGCGAATATGGCTTTTGCTCGAAAAAAAGGGGCGGCTTATATGCAACAATTACGCGACAGTTGCTTTTAACTATTATCTGATTAAGGTCAGATTACCTTTCTTTATCCAATGTGATCCGGTTACATCTGTTGCTTCTATTACCCATATATAAGTACCGATTTCTTGTTCACGGTCGTTAAATCTTCCATCCCATCCTTCTCCTAAATTCGAAGTATGGAATACCACATTGCCCCAACGATTATAAATCGTAAAATTATCGACATGCGCTACCCCGGCGTAAATAGGCTTAAATACATCATCCAATCCATCTCCATTCGGTGTAAAGGCGTTGGGGATATAGATAGTTGCTGCATCATAAACAATTACATGTATGGTATCTTTGTCAATACAACCATTCATCGACGTGACTGTTAAAATATAAGTCATGTCATGGGGTGGCTGACACATTGGATTGGCAATGCTGGTATCACTTAAACCTAATGCAGGTTGCCAATGATAACTAATACCACCGCTTGCAGCTAATTGAACCGGATAGTTTTTAACCGTACTGGTATCAATTCCGGCATCAGCCGCTTTAAAATCTTCCACATTAACCACCACATCATCACTAATTGGTTTTAAACAACGGAAGGTATCAATTACGGTTAACGTATAAGTGGTGGTTTGGATGGGATATACAACCGGATTAGCTGTTGTATTGTAAGAAAGGTGATTTATTGGTGACCAATCGTAGAAGGTACCACCGCTTCCATGCAAGGTTGCGTAGCTTCCTTTACAAATGGTGATATCCGGACCTGCATTCGGTTCGGCAGGAAGTTTAACATGCAAAATTACGGTATCGTATTTCACGCAATTGCCGGTTGCAATTCTTACTTGGTAAGTAGTCAGTAATTGCGGGAACGCTTTTGGATTCGCAATTAATGGATTTGTTAAGGCAACTGTTGGTGACCAATTATACGAGGTTCCACCGCTTGCATTCAACTGTATAGAATCACCCAAACAAATAGTTTCATTCAGGATAACCCCGTCGCTTGGAGGATTGATGTTTGTTATGAGAACAGTATCATCACCTGCACATCCTAAAGCACTTATCACGTGAACAAAATAATTGGTTGTAACATCCGGTGAAACTTTGGGATTAGGAATTGTTAAACTGGAAATGGCGTAATTAGGCGACCAGGTATAAGTTACACCACCTGATGCAGTAATGGTAACCGTGTCGAGATTACAAATGCTGACAGGAGGACCGGCATTGATAGTTGGTATCGGATTCACTGTTACAGTTTGAACGGTGGAATCGATACAACCCCATGAGTTAACTACTTTTAATTTTACTGTATACGTTCCGGCTATTGCATATTTGTGTTTCACTGTAAAATTCATCGACACTAAAGAATCACCGTCACCCCAATAATAGGTTGCTTGCGTTAAAGTGCCGGAGCCCCCTACAGAGTTATTAGTAAATACCATTGAATCATAAACACAAACCGAATTAGTTAAAAAGGCAGCCGTTAAGCCAAATTCTACATTCACGGTGTGATAAGCAGTATCTGCACAACCGGTTCCGGGATAAACGATTAATTTAGAAGGGTAAAAGCCCGGTAAAATGTATGAATGAGTTGGATTAAAGAAAGTGCTTGTATTATTAGGGCTACTTGGTTCACCAAAATCCCATAAGTAACTTCCGGTGGCCACGGATGATTGGAAAGCTACAGTATTTTGACAATTTAAGGTTGGTGCAATAATACCGAAACTACTAGGTACAGGTGCATGAATAGTAACATTTTGTGTGAGGCTATCCATACAACCTTTGCTGTTTTGAATGAACAATTTTACTGGATAGGTTCCACTATTGGCATAAGCATGAACAGGGTTATGTAAAGTTGAAGTTGCTCCATCGCCGAAATTCCATAACCATGAATTAGCTAGAATTACACCGTGTGAAGTATCTGTAAATTGGATTGGATAGCCCGGACAAACTATTGTTGGTGCATATTTAAAACCGGCATGAAAAGGTGCATAAACTTTAAGCGTAAAATAGGCGGTATCGGTACAAGATCCACTCATTCCCGGGTTTAATATCATACTTGCAGTATAGCTACCGGAGTCAGGATAAGAATAGATTGGATTAATTTGAGAAGAAGTATCTGTGCTTAATGTATTAACTCCAAAATTCCATGCGTATCCACCTCCAAGTGAACTGGTTTGAAAATTAACCGTATTCGAATTACATTGCAATACAGGCGCTGTTATTGTAGCAATGGCATTCGGATAAATGGGCGTAATGATAGTGATACTATCTTTGCAACCTACACTATTTTGTGTCACTAGCTTCACATAATAGTTTTGAATGACACTATAATAATTGCTAGGGTTTTGCAAGGTTGAAGTATTTCCGTCACCAAAATTCCATAACCAAGCATTTGGCATGATTACGCCGGAACTTTGATCGCTGAATTGAACACTTGAATTAACGCAATTAATTGTTGGTGTGTAATTAAAATTAGCGACAAATGGGGAATATACACTGATTATTGTGGTAGCCGTATCGACACATGTACCACCCAAAGTAGAATTTAAAATTAAGGTAATTTGATAATGGCCGGAATCCGGATAAGTATAGGATGGAGCAGCTAGAATGGAAGTGTCATTGCTTGCCGTTAAATCACCAAAGTTCCATTGATAGTTGACAGCTGTAGTTGCCGATTGGAAACTAACGGTATTTCCGGAACAAGTAAGTGGAGGAGCAGTAATAGAAGCAACGGCTGGAGGAAGTATAGTAATTGAATTAGTAATACTATCCATACAACCAACATTGTTCTTAACCAATAATTTTACTTGATAAGTACCGGCAGTGGTATAACTATGTGAAGGGTTTTGCAAGGTTGAAGTACTTCCATCTCCAAAACGCCAAAACCAGTAATTTATTAGTGGACTTGCGTGTGAAGTATCTGTAAATTGTACATTCGTTTTTTCACAAATAATTTGCGGTGCAAACTTAAAACCGGGTTGAAACTTAGGGTAAACATTAATATTTACGTAAGCGGTATCCCAACAAGTGCTTGGTAATTTTTTATTGATGAATAAACTAATGGTAAATTTACCTGTATCAGAAAAAGAGTAAGAGGGATTAGCAAGCAAACTGGTATCTCCACTTGCGGTTGGATCACCAAAATTCCAATAATAGTAAGTTGCTAAGTTTACTGCATTAAATTGTACAAGAGATTGACCACATGTTAATGGAGGCGCTGAAATTAAAGCAGGCGGGAATGTGGTTGGAATGACAATTACTTTTGTGATAGAATCTTTACAACCGGAAGCCGAAGTGACCACCAATTTGACCGATTTGTTACCTCCTGTAGCGTAAATATGATTTGGATTTTTTGCGGTTGAAGTGGTTCCATCTCCAAAACTCCATTTATAGGTTACAGGTGCAGGAGCTACATGTGAAGTATCAGTAAATGAAATGGTACGACACAAGTATGGAATGGTATTTTTAAAACCTACTATCGGTTTATTATAGACTTTCACCGTTTTAATAACGGTATCACTGCATGAACCTACTTGTCCGGGATTCATGATGTAAGTAACGGTGTATGTTCCAGTATCCGGATAAACGTAAGTTGGATTTTGAAGTTTGCTAGTATCAGCAGAAGTGGTTAAATCTCCAAAATTCCAAAAGAACTTTGTTAACGTCCCATTTATGGGTGTGCTTGTATTTTGAAAAGTGATACTTTTGCCAGTGCAAGATAAAATGTAACTAAAACCGGAAGTATTGTTCACTCCAGCAGTAACTACTGTATTACACGGATTAATATTAAATTGTACATCCCGGTAAATAGAACCAATATAAACACCATTTCGGTATTGATCAATTTTAATTCCTACAACATAAGGTCCTTGATTTGGAGGATTACAAGTAAGTAAGCCGGTATGCACATCAATTGCCAAAGCGGGTGTGCCACCAACAAAATTAGTCAACGAATACCCTCCTTGCCAAACCAATGGATTAAAGCCAACGGCATTTGCTCCACCTCCTCCACCTCCGTTATTCCCATCATAAGGTGTGTATAATGAATAAACCAATGAATCACCATCTGCATCTGTTGCTCCGCATGGAAATGAAAACGGAACACCTTGACAAATAGCTATTGGAGGTAAAGTAGTCCATTGTGGGCTATTATCAGGCATGGCCGAAGTTCCGGGGATTTGAACCATATAGGTTGCCCCATCAGTACTGGTAGTAATTGAAAAGTTATTTGACACATTCCTGCAACATACTTGTGCAAATGCTGTGTAACCTCCCACTGTTGCCGGTAAGTTTACAGTAGCTGTAAATACTGCTTTCTTCACACATAAGGTGGATGGAAAAGTCAAACATGGACTATAGTAGTAAGGAGCAACGGTAGTTCCTGTTGTTCCTCCGGAAGCATTATTTAGGGTGATCGTGTTTCCGTATTTAGTACCTAACCCGGATGTAGTGAAACCCGAGGAATAATAAATGTAAAGGTTAACTGAATTATTAAATTGGGTAGATGAATTAAAACAATCTCTGTAAAGCGTTAATGAAAACGTATAACTGTTTCCGGTATTGTGAACATAGGTCAAATCGCCGCTCGTTATATGAGTAGCGAAAGATAATCTTGGCAAAAGCATCACTACAATTGCAAAAAATAATAACCTAGCTTTCAAGGTGCAACACAGTTTATTTTAAGATGCGTAAATATATACTTTTTTTTGAACTTTTAATCCCCCAAAACACGTATTTGTTAACAATTATCAATAAATCAGATTGCGATTATCGGAAAAGTTTCAACATTCTGCTATTTTTATCGGTAAAGAGTAAAATTTTAGCGGAAAAGAGGTGCTTAAAGCTGTTATTGGGCTTTATAAGCTATTCAACTCGTAATAAAATCGTTCTTTTGGTAAATACCACTGTTGACACACCTGAGAATCAGCGTAAAATGCTGTATTAATTGATTTTAGCCATTTCTTGCTCCCATTTCCAAGCAGAAAGCATCATTTCCTGAATACTGTATTGAGGCTGCCAACCTAAACATTCTTTTGCTAAGCCATTGTTGGCAAAAATTGTAGCCGGATCACCTGCTCGACGTGGACCGATTTCATAATTCAATTTTTGGCCTGTACTTGCTTCAAATGCATGAATAGCTTCCAATACTGTAACTCCATTTCCGGTTCCCAAATTAAAGAGCTCGACCGGTTTTGTTCCCTTTTGTTGGAGTAAAAATTCTAAGGCTAAACGATGTGCTCCGGCAATATCCATAATATGAATATAGTCGCGCACAGCACTACCATCACGAGTTGGATAATCGCCTCCAAAGACGGTTAGTTTTGGAAGCTTACCAATTGCAGTTTGCGTTATATAGGGAACTAAGTTGTTTGGTTTACCCCAAGGTACTTCGCCTAATAAGCCACTTGGATGAGCACCTACCGGATTAAAATAGCGTAATGCTATGGGTTTGATATCAGCACCACTTGCTACAACATCTGTAATCATTTGCTCACAGATTTGCTTGCTGTAAGCATAGGGGGATTCTGCTTTATTTAAAAGTGTATCTTCGGTAACCGGCACCGAATCCGGGTTTCCATATACTGAACATGAAGAAGAAAATACTAAGTTTTTTATTTTAACCTGCTGCATGCTGTTCAACAAATTAGCCAAAGGCTGAATATTATTGGTATAATACAAAAGGGGGTGTTGTACCGATTCCGGAACTGTACGTAATGCAGCAAAGTGTATTATACCGACACTATCACTTTCTTTTTCTAATACATTTTGAACGGCTGATGCATCGCATAAATCTATAGCATAATTTCGAATTTGCTTACCGGTTAATTGTTGCACACGTTGCCATTGCTTCTCGTTACTGCGTAAAAAATTATCGATGGATACTACCTCATAACCTTGTTCAATCAAATCAACTACAGTATGACTTCCTATATAACCACAACCTCCGGTAACTAGTATTTTGTGCATAGCTTGTATGTTTAAGCATCAAAGATAAAAATACTGTGCTTTAAATCGCAATGGTGTTGGGTGTCTTTGCCAATACCTTTTGTTCGCGATTGATATCGTCCCAATTTTTGGCGTACAAGCGTTGCAGTTTCTGCACATCAAGCCACTGGAGTGAATGCTCAAATGACTGGGGAAACCGTGGATTAAGCGGCTGTATTTCATTACCAAGCGCCCCATCGAATCAATGGCATCAGGCGTTGTTGCCGACTGTAAGCGATCGATTTCATGAGGCGGAAGCCCGAACACTTTTCCCAATTCACGCACAACGGCATCTTGTTGAAAAGTGCTGTACACGGCTAATAATGCTGTTCGTTCGCGACCAAAGCGTTCAAAAATATACCGGGTAATATCGTCCCGATCGGTCTATGAAAAATCAACGCACCTATCCCTTTTAGTACATAAATTGGAATATAACATATATATTATATGTATAACTTTATAGTTTTCTGTTATTTTTTTTGTAGAATAAAAGCTATTCAAATTCTATTTCTGTCTTTGAAATCCTATCAAGTTCATCTAAAATTCCCTTTTTTATAGCGTCTACTTTAAGATATGTTATTGCAATGTCTTGTTGAGTTTTCAAGTCAATATTTCCATTACTCAAAATAGGGATTGAGACAGTTAGTTTTTCAACTTTTTCCTTACTTGCGGTCTTGCTCCACTCAAATCCCTGACTTAGCAACTTTTTTTCTAAGGTATATTTCATATAATTTAAATCAACAACTTTTTCATATTCCTTTTTTACAAGTAAAGGTCTGTGATGGTCGTTTGTCGTAAATTTATGTTTGTGCCAAAAAACGAAACCAACAGAACCCTCTCTATTCCATGCCAAACAATTGTCAAAGTATTTTACTTTTGGTAAATTGTCTTTAATAAACCCAACAGGTAATTCTTCTTTTCTACCACCATAAACTGGTATTGTTCCTTTATTTTTTTGAATGTTTGATGCCGTTAACCCTTTTATTGAAGGAAAATCAAAAATGTCGCTTAGAATAAACTCTTTGAATAAACCACTTGTTTCAGTAACGACTATTAATTTTTCGATTTGATTTTTGTATTCTGATATTTGCGATTTTAGTTCTATTATTGATTCGTGTTTTTTAATAACTTGTAATTGTGCTTCTTTGTCAATTTCTCCGTTTGCATCAAATGGAATTGGAATTAAAAGTTTTAAAACTCTTTCCATTGAACATTTTTTATTAAAGTCAAAGCCTTCAGCAATCATAGATTCCTGAATAATAATTTTTAAATAATCATAGATTAATTTATCGTTGTAATTTTCCTTTAGTTTGAGAAGTTTTACCTTCTCATAAGGTACAAACGATTCTTTTCTATAAAAAACATAATTAGAACTACCGTCTTTATTCCAAGTCAATAGATTTTTATATTTTTTCCATTTGCTATCTTTGGTTACGTAACCAAAGATTAGATTTTCGTTTTTAGAAGCAGAATAAACTGGGATTGAAAAATTAGCCGTTTTAACCAAGCTAACATTTATTTTTTTAGACCTGAGTTTGTTGGTGGTGAATCTAAAATAGATTCAATTAATACGTTCTTAAAGGTTACTTTAGATTTTTTTTTTTCAGATAACTGAGTTATCTCTTGTTTTAATGATAGTATGTTGTTTGAAATATCCTCTAACAAATCTGCAAACTCATTAATCTTTATGAGACTTTCTTCTTCAATTACACCCAGTTCAATTTTCTCACTTTTACTCCAATTATTATCAGGGGTCCAGTTGGTTTCAATATGGTCTTCAAAAAACTGGTATGGAATAATTTTACATCTTTTGTCTGTATTTATTTTTTCAAACCCAACTTTATTGCCTTTAAAAAATGTATAAAGTGTTACGGCTTCCTGTAAATCATTTTGGTCTATATCAAAACGGTAAATATCTCTACTTTCTCCAATTTCACTACAGAGATACGTAAATACAGGTGTTTTTTGAGTTTCTTTTTTGTTAGCTTTTTTAGTTATTGAAAGTATGTATGTTTTTTTAGGCGTTGTAAAAAATGTTTTGGTCGGAAGTGATATAAGTCCGTCAATAATGCATTCATCTAAAATAAATTTTCTTAGATGCTTGTCGTTTTGTCTATTTAATATTCCGTCTGGAATCACAACAAATGCTTTACCATTAGGTTTTAATGCTCTAATTATCCATTCCATAAATAAGCCCTCAACACCTAGAGCATTTATTTTATAGTAAGGTTTTAAATCCCCATCTTTCGATATTTCCTCTTTCAAGTTACTGCTACCACTTGTAACATAAGGAGGATTGGTAAGAATTAAGTCATATTCATTCTCAACTGGGTTTGAAAGTGTCCCAAGTATTGAGTTCGTTTTAAGAGTGAAACTCTTATTAAAAAGGTCTGAAAATTGTCTTGTAATTCCCGTGTTTTCCTTTATTAAATCAGAAAAATAAATTAGCATATTAGCTTTTGCCAATATGATTGTTTTTTGTTCATCTTTATCAAATCCTTTGTCAAACCCGTGTATAGTTATTTTATCTTTGATTGTTCCTTTTGTAATATCAAAAAACTCATCTAATCTCGTAATGATTGGTTCTAACAGAAATTTGCCCACGCCACAAGCAGGGTCACATATTTTAATTCCACTTTTGATGTCGTCTTTCGACATTTCTACAATTGCTCTTACAACTTTAATTGGTGTAAAGAATTGCCCCCAATTTTTTTTACTAATACTTTCTTTGAGAAAGCTTTCAAATAACTGGCTTTTGAAATCGTAATCAATATGTTCTAACTTACCATAGTCATTAAATTTATTTAAAACCTTTCTGAAAACTACGCTATAACCTGCAACTGCCTTTTGGTCTTTACTAACGAATATAGTTCCATTTATTATTGT
>JAHEYX010000100.1 GCA_023251415.1 Chitinophagales bacterium | reverse complement strand
TCTAAATAGTATTTCCATATCGGAAATTGATGTTTGAAAACACGATACAATTCTTTTCCGTTATCCGGTTCAGGGGCGTCAAACAATAGGGTCAATTCGTATTCAAATTGAGCTAATTCAATCATAAAGGTTACCCATTCTTCTTGTGCAGCTTGATCTAAATCAGGGCGAGTAGCAGCAAGATAGGCCGGAAATGCCTTCCCCAAATCATTCAAGGTGTAGCTTTGTGAAGGGTAAGTCATTAAATACTGGTCAGCAAACTGTTGAAACAGCTCTTCGCCTAACGTATATGCTAATGCTGCAAATTGTTTACGCATTACTTCACGCAATCGTGCGATATAACTTTGACGATAAATTTGCAAATGCCGACGTGCCGATAATCGAGCACTTGGTTTAATGTAAGTTTCAACTGCATCCGCTGCTGCTGGTGCCTGGGCTTGCATAATGACCTGTTGCATCCAATTTTGCATTGTTGCCAACGGAATTTTGCTTTGGTTTTCTTCGGTAGTAGGAGTAGTCGAATCAGACATTGAATTCATTGGTTATTTCGTTTACCATAAAATTAACCGGATTTGATACGGCTGCTTCATGTGCCGCAGTATTTTCTTGTGCGGCAATAGATTCCGTAAAACCATTCATGAATTGTTTTGCTTTTAAAAGTTCAGCGTGATAATTAGGAAAGTCCGGAATATGGTTATCCCATTCAAGCAAAGTTGCCACTCCACCGGTTAGTTTCCAGGCTTGTGCAAAAAGTTTCCAAACTTCATTCACCACATGATGATCGTGCGTGTCAATGATATAATCACCACAATGTTGATGACCGGCAATATGCATCTGAACGATATGGTCGTGCGGTAATTGATTAATATAATGTACCGGATCGAAGTCGTTATTGAAGGAGGATACGTACACATTATTGACATCCAATAAAATCCCGCAGCCGGTTTCTTGTGTCATGTACCGTAAAAAATCATATTCGGCTATTGTTGAATTTGTAAAACTCAAATAGGTACTTGGATTTTCAAAAATCAACTTGCGTTCGAGGTAATCTTGAACTGTATTAATCTTTTTACAGACTTGCAGCAGCGTTTCTTCATTTAAAGGCAAGGGCAATAAGTCATGAGTATTTAATTGATTAATACCGGTCCAACACAAATGATCACTAATCCATAATGGCTGTATAGCTTTGGCTAAATTTTTTAGTCGCTTTAAATAATCCAAATTAACCGGATCGGTACTTCCAATGGACAAGGAAACCCCATGCATCACAATAGGGTAGTGTGCTGCCACTTGACTTAGGATATGAAACGGTCTTCCACCGGAATCCATAAAATTTTCAGAGATGATTTCAAACCAGTCAACCGGTGGTTTATGTTGCAGTATATAGTCGAAATGGGTATTTCGAAGACCTAAACCTAAACCCGGATTTGAAAAACCTAATGCCATAATGAATTTACAGATTGCAATTAAAATTAAAAGGTGCCAAAGTAAAAATCTTAGCACCTTTTGAATAAGTTAGCTTATCGATTGAACAGCCATACCAACACTTTTTACTTAAGCTTACTTAAGTATAAAGTGCATTACTGTTAATTATTTCGATTTGCTTTTATCACAAAGCTCTTGTGCAGATTTTGCTTTATCGTTATAACCAAAAGAGCAACTTGGGCTTCCGCTACTTCCACACGATCCGAAAGCAGAACCTTGCATTTTACTTAACCACGCTGTTGGAGGGCCGCATTCAAAAGGAGATTTACCGACATTACGACGGGCTTTTTTCATGCGTTCTTCAAAACGTTTACGCGCTAACATCCATACGCTTTTACCTTGGTTAGGACCTTCTGTACCAAATCGTTCTGCTTGAATAGGAACGGCACAACTTCCTTGCCAGGCGCAATTGTTTTCACCCGGAAAATTCTGCTCTTCGGCATCCCCAAACAAACCGCATCCACCTTGATTGCGGCAATTGTTCATGGTATGACAATTATGAGCCTGAGCCGTTGCGCAATAACCGGTTCCGGCACAAGCATTGGTACCAAATCGATCATGACCTTTGCAGGCATTTAGTCCCATACAAATATGCAATTCGATGGTAGGATTTTGAACATTACTTGGAGATGTTGGTGCAGGGCCACCTCCACAGCCATTTGAATCTGCAGCAAAATAAAGTATTGATTTCATTTGAAATGGAATTTAGAATTAAGATTAAGCAAATAAAGAAGTACGTTTAGGAGATGCTAAATAAGGTTCAATGGATACATCCGGTAAATCGTGAATGCGATCTTTCAAATACGCGATTGAACTGTAAGCATCTGCCGCTTCATTAAACATTGCGATGACTTGTGATTTCGGACTGGAGTCAGCACTGAATTGAATCTCTTCAAATGTAGCTGCTGCAACGTATGCTTTACCATCAGGTCCGATATAATTCAATGCAGTCATTGCCTGACAAAGATTATTCAAAATCCATATCATTGATTTATGAATGCCAAACATAAAGATTTCATACTGGGTATTCTCATCTTTACGGTAACAGTCTTCACTCATCAAGAAAATATAACTGTATACAGCATTTAATAATTTAGATACCTTTTTAATTACATCCGGAAAATCAGCATTCATTGGATTGGTTGCAGTGTTGTATACAAAGTAGGAAAGCGGATCACTTAAGCCGGCTTCTTTAAATTTGAATTCCAACTCTTCCAACTCACAATACAATTGAGCAAACTTTTCGAAGTGTGAAAGCTCCTTGTGTTCTTTATCATCATAATCTTGAGCCGTAGGTTTTTTGCAATTTACAGAACCGTCTTTGTTTAACGGTGTAGCTGCTTTGTGTCCTTCACCTTGATCACAAATCATTTTAATGGCTCGTAAAGCTGTTTCGTCATTCACAATGTGAATCAAGTCGCCACTGTCGTCAGCATTCGTGAAATGCGGCTTGTGGTGCTTATCGTAATACAAGGTGTCAACATTATTATTGGCATAATAACCACGACCCGGAACCAATTGAGGGGCTTTCTTGTTGTAAGAAAATTTATTGTCTTTGATACATTTCACAATCATTTCATAAAACTTACCAATAGTGGTATAGTCAATGGCCTTTTCTACCTTTAAGTTGTTTTCAGGTATTTTGGTCGGACTTTCAATTTTAAGAAAAGTTTTTAAAGTGTCTTTAGAATATGGGGCACGACTGATTGGAAATTCCGGAACGTGACCCGGTAAATAGGCCGGCCATGAGTTAGGAGATTTTCCGGTTAATTCGGGCATTCCAACCAAGGCTTGTTTTAAATTTGAAGAAAGCGACATGTGTAACATTTCTTCAATGGCAACACTCATAATTACAGCGCCGGCTTTATTGGCATACACTTGAATACGAGTAGCATATTCCAATGCTTTGCTTTCAATATCCAAGGATTTGTATTTCGCTTTTTGCAAACTAGCCGTAATGCTTTTAATTAAAGCAGCTTGATCGGGTGTGCGGTTTATCGTATAATACGTATACAAATAAACCGGAATCGTTGCGATTTCGATTTCAATGGCTTGCTGTATAGCTTCGCCCAGGTTTTCGGGAGTAACCTTTGGTTTACCCGAAAGCAGTAGTTTTCCGTGCATAACTGATTGTTTAGTGGTTAATAATTTATTTTAGGGGGGTATATAAAATCAGAACTTTTAAACCAGTTGCCTGTTCAGGGCATTTGCTATTTCACCGGCACATTTGCCTTTTGCTTTTCCAAATGTAGCGTTTAATTTTTGCTGTGCAACTTTTTTTTTCAATCTTTTTATAAGATTAAAATACAATTTACTATTAATTAATATATTAACATAATTTAATACAATTATTCCCCTTGTAATTAATAAATCAATTGTTTCAACTACTGCTTTTTAGGTGTGGAAGCATAACGTTATTAGCTTTCCAAAACTGTCATACCTTCTAAGTTGGCCAGGTTATTTTTTAGAAAGGCGTACGTTAATTTATCAACCTTACAATTGCTGAATACTACTTTTTTAAACCGTTTATTGTATTTGAAAAAAGTATTCAGTAGGGTGGCATTTTCAAATTTTACATTCCAAAACGAACAATGTTCAAAGTGACAGTTGGCTAAAGTACCTTCAAAAACGATATCACTCAAATTTGATCGTTTTACGGCGGTATAATTCCAATTTGAATCCACCAAAATGTTCTTTTCAAAATTGCATTCCATAAACTCCGCACCGGAAAAATCAGCGCTTGAAAAATTGCAATGCCCAATATTGTTTTTAGTAAAAACGGCATCAATAAATGTGCATTTCACAAATTGATTACTTAAAAGGTTTGAGGAGTTAATTTTACAATTTCGTAAATCGGCTCCCGTAAAATCACATTTTTCTATATTATTACTGCTTAAAGTTAAGTCACGCAATTCAGCATTCGCAAAAATGCAGTTTTTCATATTGGATTCACTAAACTTATCTTTTAGATTTTTCAAACCGGAAAAGTCTGCATCTACCCAATTCCCACGCGACATATCCCAATTCCAGTCGAATTTTTTTGTTGCTTTTTCAACAACAGCAGCCGGTATTGCCGTGTAACTAGTTGTTTCTTGAATAGAATGCACCGGAGCATTGCCGAAGTTTTCCGAGAAATAATTTAAATCTACCCCTAATAATGCTGCTAAACGATTCAGTGTTGGAAGATCGGGTAAGGATTCACCACGTTCCCATTTACCAACTGCTTGCGGACTAATAGCAATTTGTTGAGCTAATTCTGCCTGTGAAAGATTACTTTTCTTTCTGGCTTCATAAAGTTTTGTTCCGATAAAATTTGTTTGAATTGACATACGATTTTGATTTTTTTGATGCACAAATTTACCTTAACTGCTACCCGGAATGCAACATATTTCAACTACTTACTGTTGTATACGCGCTCTTATTCGTTGTTTTATGACAACCAAGCGTTGTAAATCATCCATTTAGAAATAAACTGCTTAGTAACATCACTTTTGCCTGGTTAAAAAACGAATTAAGCTACATTTCCTCTAAAATACTAGTGCCTTCCGAAAAATCACCGGAAGTCCATTTCCATGTTTCATGTAATCTTATTTTTCCGGTTGGCAGTATTTCCGCAATTGAGGTACAGGTACCGGTCATGAATTTACCTGCACTATTTATTTGATGATAGCGCATTTCAATTTTACCAAGCTCATCTACAATCCCTAATAATTGCCCGAATTGAATAGCGCGACTTTGATAAGTAGCAGTGAGTATATTTCCGGTTTGTTGGTAATGAAATACTGTTTCCGAATCGGTTTCACTATTGGCAGAACTTGCAATAGGGCGGAAACGTTTATTGTTATAATTCATTCTAGTAGTTATAATGATTTTCTTTTAATTTAACTATTGCGATTCTATAAATATAGGAGAAGTTTCAAAATAAACAATCTGAATTTAATTGGTAAAAAGCTTAAACCAATTCACCTTAACATAAATTATTTTCCTGTTAAGTGAGCATTACCGAATTGAATAAATAAAGGATTGTTTTAACTGCTATGCAATAATAGGTTTGATTTAAAAATGACAACCTATTTGATAAAATAAAAGTCTTTCTTATCTTTAAAACTTAAATCTATTTGAGTTTACTTAAGTCCTATTTACTATGTCTGTACAACAAGAAATCAATACCTATATTTCAAGCCAGCCTGAAGCTAAACGCAATGATATGCTTGAATTACATAAGTTGATACTAGCCCTTAATCCAACTGGTAAACTTTGGTTTTTAGATGGCAAGAACAGCGAAAACAAAGTGGTTACAAATCCAAATATCGGTTACGGTTTTCAAACACTGCATTATGCAGATGGGAGCAGTAAACCCTTTTATCAAGTAGGATTTTGTGCTACCAGCAGCGGTATTTCTATCTATATCTTAAGTATTGCCGATAAAACGTATTTAAGCAAAACGTATAGTAGCACAATCGGTAAAGCTAGCATAACCGGTTATTGTATAAAAATAAAGAACTTAAAAACAATAGACCTGGATGTTTTAAAAGCAGCTTTGCAAGACGGATTTAATTCCAGCAAATAAATCAGTTAAACACTCTTAAAGGAATTGTGTTTTAAGGCATTTTCAATTTGCAACCGATGACGCATCACGTGCACGATGGCATGTTCAAACAATTGTTCCCCATCAAAGACCTGACCCCAACTCACTTTTACCGTTTTTCCTCCGTCATAAACAGCCAATGGCAATTGTGGATTTCGTTTAAAAAACTGTTCACAATGCACATACATGTCGTTTAAGGCTTTACTGTAAGCAGCACTGTTTGGTTCCCGTTTGCGTTTTGGTAATACAACCGGATTACCTGCTAATTCTTCGAAATATGCTGTATAAACATAACCGGACCTTACCACATGAGTTAAAATGGCTTGTATACTTTTGCAATCTTCATCGGTAGTGCTAGTGGGTAATTCCATTACTAATACTGGTTTAGGAATGGGATTAATTACCACCAGTAATTCGTCGATCATGCGACGGTATTCTTGTAAAAGGGCTTTAATTGCACCGGAAAGGGGAGTAGTCATCCAATTAATGAAGTTGAAGTTGTTTGATTATTGAAACTTGATGCTGATCCAATTGAATAATAGTTAAAGCATCAATCTTGGCATTGATAGTAAGTGCATGCTTATTCCAATCGTTTGCTGCTTGCTGGGCCTCAACGGAACTAACATACGTGCCCATTCGAAGGTGTGGAATGTAAGCAATATCGAATCGTCGTTCGGGTAGTAAAATACTATCGTAAAGCAAATCATGAATTCGATAGCAAGTGCTATTTCCTTTATCTGCAATTAAAAATAAATGATAGTTGGCACTGAATGAATCTTGAACTACGCAAGCTGTATTGAATTCCATTTCGAACGAATTAATCGAAGCGATTTGATTAAGGATGGCATTACAGAATTCTTCACTCGTAAATGCAAAACAAGGGAAAACAAAAGTGATATGCGGAGCTATCATTTGAAAATGCGCAGTATCATAGCGTTCACGATGTTGTTGTATGACTTGAACTGCCTGTTGATCGAGGTGCGGGAATGAAACTACGGCAAGTGTAAGAGACATTATGCTTTAGTGCTAATTGTAAACAGATTACTATTTCTTTTCTAATTGTGTGCTTACCCATTCTTCCAGCTCACCTTTTTCTTGCAACTTAATAAACTTTTCAATGTCCTTATCCTTTTTAATCGTTTTACCAAGCTCGCGCTGATACACTAAGATGACACTTTCTATTGCAGCCACCGTGCATTTTACTTCATCTTTAGAATAGTTATTTTGCAAAACATATTTAGCATAGGCCGCCATGTAAATAACTAATAATTGCGGGTTCTTTTTATTTAATGGAGTGAATTTTGAATTGATCATTACCGTAACGGTAGGAGCATTCGAAATCCATGCAATTAAAAATGCACTTTGTTTAGCTCGCTTATTTTCTTGCTGATCCAATGGTGTTTTAATTAACCAATTTGCTGTATTGATAAATTTCTTTTCACTGGCAATAAATTCATCTTTTGTGGTGGGTAAAGAATCCAGTAATGGAGCCGTTTGCGCTTGCGTTAGGCCCGGCAATAAAAATCCAAAACTAAATAACAGTAACGAATAAATGATTTTCATGAGCGTTGATTTTTATTCAAATATATTAAAATAAATTAAGTTACTACTACTATAGTTGTACAGGTAATCCTTAAATAATTTAAAGTAGGACTGATTGCTAAAAGGTATAAAAGTTTGCATGGATTAGCGCAACAAGGTTACATCACCTTTTTTGAATACACGTATGCCATTCAAATCTTCATAACTTATATACCATACAAAAGTACTGATCGGTTGTTGATCGCCTTTATAACTGCCATCCCATTTAGCCTGACGATTGGTAGTATGAAATACCCGTTCGCCCCAACGGTTATAAATAGAAAAGTCTTTTATTTCTTTAACACCACGCATATCCACCGGATAAAACTCATCATCCAAACCATCCCCATTAGGTGTAAAGGAATTCGGAATTGAAAATCCTTCTCCATAAACTACTTGTATCCAAATAACATCGGTAGCTATACATCCTGCCGGTGAAACGGTTGTAACGGTATAGTAGGTATCTCCACTTGGATATGCACTAACTACATTACCACTCGTGCTGCTTAAGGTAGCCCCGGGTGACCACGCTATTACACTATCACCCGCATTGGCCATAACAGCAGTTAAGGTTAAGGGTGTTCCGGCAAAAATAATCGTATCCGGATTTGCTGTAATATGCACGGTTGCCGGAATTAAATTGACTACCGTGGTGACTACTGAATCGCAACCCAGATAATTGGTGAAAATATCAATATAAACCCCATTGGCAGTATAGGTATTTGCGCCAACCGTTACACTTTGTCCTTCACAAAATTTAAATTGTTGATTGAAATAGCTTTTTGGTTTTATGATTATCGTCGTAGTAATGATACTGTCGCAACCCAAGTGATTATTCGTAGTATCGGTGTAAGTTCCTGCGAGTATATAAGAATGATTGAGTACTTTGAAAGAATCACCGATACAAATACTAATGGTTTGATTAAAAGTAGTAGCGCCGATATAATTTAATTGTGTAATCTCAATACTGTCGCAACCCCATTGCGAAGCCAAGGTATCAGTATATAAACCGGCTGTCGTATGAAAATGCGTTCCAACAAATAAGGTATCGCCATTGCATAGGGTTCGCGTTTGATTATAAGTAGCATTCGGATGCATTCGTATTAACAAGCTTGTGACAGAGTCGCAACCCATATAACTGACAGTGGTATCAGAATACAATCCTGCAAAACTATACGTATTGGAAGGCGTAACATACACTTGTCCTTGACATAAATCTACGGTATCGTTAAAGGTCTTATTAACTACAAAACTTATGTATTCATTCACACCACCACAACGCGGGTTTTTTATTACTTCAACAAAATAATTTACATAAGGTAAAAGCCCGGTAATCGTATCGCGAATATCATGCGTTATTAATTTCTGATCGAGTATAGTATTGGTCAAACTATCTATCCAAATAAAACTGTATTCGGCTGTTGGGTCCGGATTGATAACTTCAACGATAGCTGTTCCGGGACATTGAATCGTAATTTTCTCATCTAATGTAGTATCTGCACAGAATATGGAAGGGGAAATAGTTGCAACAAAATGATCACCGCTTACATAAATCAGATTACGTCCCATATTGTATTTCAAATCATAAATAGGATGACCTGCCGCACCAGGTATAATAATATCCGGTTTTGCT
>JAHEYX010000099.1 GCA_023251415.1 Chitinophagales bacterium | reverse complement strand
TTGAGCATAATAGTGGCTTCTAATAGTCCGCCTTTTAATCCAATAGCACCGGTCATTCCGGTTTCTTCATCAATAGTAAACAAGGCTTCCAATGCAGGGTGTGGTATATCGGTTGATGCCAACAAGGTCATTATACTGGCCACTCCAATTCCATTATCTGCCCCGAGTGTAGTACCGTTTGCTTTTACCCAATCGCCATTCACCAACATTTCTATTCCTTGGGTATCAAAATCAAAATTTGTTGCTGCATTTTTTTGATGCACCATATCCAAATGGCTCTGTAAGCAAACCGTTTGACGGTTTTCCATTCCCTGAGTTGCCGGTTTTTTGATAATTACATTACCGCATTCATCGACTTGTGTCGGTAAGCCTAATTTTTCACCAAAGGCTTTAGCAAAGGCTATTACACGTTCTTCCTTTTTACTGGCACGCGGAATTGCATTGAGGTCTGCAAAATTATTCCAAAGTTGTTTTGGTTCGAGTTGACGGATTGCTTCATTCATAACTTAAAAGTAAATTTAAAAACCAAAAGTACTTTTATCCCTTGGTTTCACCAACAACATTTTATTTTTCAATTTTATCCTTCTTCAATCTAATATGTATGGGTTTCTGTTATTTTTGTGGCTCAATTTGATAGTTATGTATAGAACTCACACCTGCGGCGAACTTCGGGCCGCACACATTGGACAGACCGTAACATTAAGCGGATGGGTACAAACCATTCGAAAATTTGGAGCTATGGCTTTCGTTGATTTACGCGATCGTTATGGTATCACGCAATTAAAGCTTGATGAAACATTGTTGGCTGAAACAACCCTTGGGCGTGAATTTGTATTACAAGTAAGTGGTTTGGTAATTGAACGTGAAAGCAAAAACGCCAACTTACCAACCGGTGACATTGAACTGCAAGTAAACGATTTAAAATTGTTGAATGCCGCAAAAACACCTCCGTTTACCATTGAAGACCAAACCGACGGTGGTGATGATTTACGCATGAAATACCGTTACCTGGATTTACGTCGCGCATCTGTACGCCGCAATTTAGAACTCCGCTATGCTGTTGGACGTGCCGCACGCAACTATTTACACGATGCCGGGTTTTTAGATATCGAAACCCCATTTTTAATTAAATCTACACCTGAAGGAGCACGCGACTTTGTTGTGCCTTCGCGTATGAATGCCGGTGAGTTTTATGCCTTACCCCAATCGCCTCAAACCTTTAAACAATTGTTGATGGTTAGTGGCTACGATCGCTATTACCAAATCGTGAAATGCTTTCGTGACGAGGATTTACGCGCCGATCGTCAACCGGAATTTACACAAATAGATTGCGAAATGGCTTTTGTTGAACAAGAAGATATTTTGCAAACGTTTGAAGGAATGATTAAATCGATTTTTAAAGCGGTGAAGGGCATCGATTATACCGAAACCGTTCAACGCATGACATGGGAAGAAGCCATGTGGACCTACGGTAACGACAAACCGGATATTCGTTTTGACATGAAAATTCAGAACTTAAAAACGGTTATGCAAGACCCTTATGCTGCTTCAACTTTACAGTTAGAAAAAGGCTTTCCGGTTTTTGATCAAGCCGAAACGGTTTTAGCTATTAGTGTTCCGGGCTGTGCCGAATATGCGCGTAAACAAACCGATGAATTGACGGAATGGGTTAAACGTCCGCAAATAGGTTTAGGTGGATTGGCATTCGTAAAATGTAATGCCGATGGCACCTTTAAAAGTAGTTTTGATAAATTTTTTACCGCCGATCAATTAAAAGCGTTGGCCTCTACTTGCAAGGCAGTTGCCGGTGATTTGATTTTGATAGTAGCCGGAGCTGAAGAAAAAACGCGTAAGGCTTGCAGTGATTTACGCATGGAGATGGGAACTCGTTTAGGAATGCGTAAACCTGATGAATACAAATTACTTTGGGTAACTGACTTTCCATTATTTGAATACGATGCCGAAGATAATCGTTGGGTTGCTCGTCACCATCCATTTACTTCACCTAAGCCTGGTCATATTGAACGTATGATTGCTAATAATCCACTCATTGAAGATGCTGCGGCATACCTCAACCATCCGTATGCCGGCATTAAAGCCAATGCGTATGATATGGTATTAAATGGCAATGAAATCGGTGGTGGTTCAATACGTATTTTCCAAAAAGAATTGCAACAAAAAATGTTTGCTGCCTTGGGAATGAGTGAAGAAGAAGCTCAACATAAATTTGGATTTTTATTAGGTGCTTTTGAATATGGTGCACCTCCTCATGGCGGTATTGCTTTTGGGTTTGATCGTTTATGTGCTTTGTTGGGTGGAAGTGAAACCATTCGCGATTTTATAGCTTTTCCAAAAAACAATTCCGGACGTGATGTTATGATAGATGCCCCTAGCGCTATCGATGCTAAACAAAAAAAGGAATTGGGATTAAACTAATCTATTGATTCGCAAGAGCTGAAAACCACTTGACACAACAAAAGAGCATACAACAAAAACTGGATTGGAACACGCTGTATATTTATATAGCTTTAGTGCTCATTGGTATTGTAACCATTTATGCCTCTGAATATCAAGAAGGGCAATCGTTTACATTTAGCTTAGCAAAAAACTACGGTAAACAAACGATGTGGGTAGGTGTAAGTGTGCTCATTGGCGTTGCCATTTTATTGGTCGATAGTAAATTAATTACCTCGCTTCCATTAGTGTTGTATGTTGCAATATTGTTTGTGCTGGCTTTGGTAGCTGTTGTTGCCCGAAACGTTAACGGGGCCAATGCTTGGTTGGATATTGGTGGGTTTAAATTGCAGCCTTCCGAGTTTTCGAAATGTATTACCGCTTTATTCTTAGCCAAATACATGGCACGCAGTGAAGTAAATTTCAAACAGTTTAGTGCACGAATACGCGCTATCATTATCATTGCTTTGCCTGCTTTAATTATTATTTTAGAGAAAGATACCGGCTCTGCACTGGTTTATTGTGGTTTAATTTTAGTGCTCTATCGTGAAGGATTACCCGGCTATATTTTAGTAATCGGCACCTCATTAATTGTATTGTTAATTGCCAGTTTATTGGTGCCAAAATTTATCCTGTTTGGCATATTCAGCAGTATCGTGCTTTATCTTTTTTATTCGTGGCGTAAGCGTTTACGTAAGATGCGAAATCAAATCAGTATCGTTTTATTGATTTATGTTTTTTGTTCTTTGTTTGTTTTGGTCGGGAAAGATTTTGTTATTGAAAAAGTATTGCAGCCTCATCAACGCGAACGGGTATTAATCACTTTCGGTATTAAAGGAAAAGATAAGGCTACAGCAAAAAAAGCAGGCTATAATGTTATTCAATCTAAAATTGCAATTGGCTCCGGTGGCTTATTTGGAAAAGGTTATTTACAAGGCACACAAACCAAGTTTAATTTCGTTCCGGAGCAAAGTACCGATTTTATCTTTTGTACAATTGGGGAAGAATGGGGCTTTTTTGGCTCGCTTGTTTTATTGGGATTATACTTGCTGCTCTTGTTGCGTATATTAAATATTGCCGAACGTCAACGCAGTAAATTTAGTCGCATTTATGCTTATTGTGTGGCGTGTATATTGTTTATGCACATCATGATTAATATTGGGATGACGATAGGCTTATTGCCTGTAATCGGTATACCACTGCCTTTTATCAGTTATGGTGGCTCCTCCATGATAGGCTTTACCGTATTACTCTTTATCTTATTGAAACTCGATACCGATAAAATGTCGGTTATTCGTTAAGCCTTTTTTATTTTTCGAATCACAACCGTATTCGCAATTAAATCGTGTAAACTGCGACGTTGTAGATTCGTAATCAAAAATACAGCATCTAAAAAAAGCACCAAGTAACTAACCAAGCTGATACGATTAAGAATTGTAGCATCCTGAATGAATTTTAAAAACGCCTCCGGATCTTTAATGGCAAGGTATTCCGGCGATTGAAACAACAGGTATTGCGCAATTAACATTCCAACACCAAACATAATAACAAAGCAACTTCTAAGAAAAGCTTCGGCAAAGGAAATGGGTTGTAGGTCAGCCGTTACCACTTGCAATTTCATTATCTTCTTACCAACGGTTGCACCATTATTTAACCACTCCATCAATGGTTTGTAAAGTATGGTTAATACTGTTCCGACAATCATCACATTATTGTTTTTCAAATAAATGTTATTGTATTGAATTATCAGGTTTAATGGGATGAGTACAAGACTATCAATAAGCGCTGCGCCAATTCTATATTTCAAGTCGGCATACACATATTCAGGTTCGAAGCTAACTGCTGTTTCAAAGGATGATTCCATTTCTACCGCTTTTTATTGCGGCGGCAAAATTAGTGTTTTAAACTCGCTTCGTATTATTTTATTACTACTCGTGTACCTCCGATGCGGTCATGAATGGTTATATGATTATCATTGGTAAAAAAAGAGATAATATCAACAATTACATATATACCGTACAGAAAGCCGATGATTGCTATAAATGAAATCGATGAGGTAAAAAAGTTTCCGGAAATCAAATCTTGACTGATACTTGTAACAAGTCCGGATTCATTAATCAATACTAGGGTAGAAATCAAAGCGACTACCTGATAAATAATCGGAACTATCGACCGCAGAATGGCTTCTTTTGCCCCTATTATTTCATTATTTCTATTTATTACATTAATATTTGCAGCCATTTTGCCATAGGTAGCTCCATAGATAGCTTCCAATAAGGGTTTGTAGGCTATTGAAATTATTGTGGAAAGCACAATTCCAAGCTCATAGAAACCTGCTGCTTTTAATCCATAATTCAAGATTAATGAAATTGGCAGAAGAATAATCGCATCTAAAAGCCCGGCTAAAAATCGTGACCAAAAGCCTGCAGGGATTGGGTTTTCTACATAGTTTAGGTCGTTTAGTTGCTCATCTAAAATAACTGCCATAGCGGATGTTTTAAGTATTATTCAAAATTGAGGAATTTAAAAATAACCCCTCCATGTCGAGGACCTTTACCTTCGCTGGTCAGTAAATATAATTCCCCTTCTTCATCTTTCCCAAAACCGGTTATAAAATATTTTTTGGTATTGAATGCCTCTCCTTCATTTTTGATTTCACCGTGTAACCAACCAAATTTTTTCTTTTTTTCTAAATAGAATAACTTCCCATTGTTATTGCTGTAAATGTACTTTCCGTGTAGTTTAGGAAACTTATTGCCATGATAAAAATAGCCTCCGATAATAAAACTATCAGACGAATGATTTAGAACTAAAATTGGTGCATAGTAAGCCTTTGTAACTTTTCCGGTATCGGCACTAGTACCATTTCCCTCTACGATAGGCCATCCGTAATTTTTACCCTTTTCTATTAAATTAATTTCTTCACAACATTGCAAACCATTATCGGTACAAAAAAACAAGTTGGTCTTGCTGTCAATATCAAATCGGTGTGGGTTCCGAAAACCATACGCCCATATTTCAGGTTTTATATTCGGTTGTGTTAAAAACGGATTATCTCTTGGAATAGCATAAGGCATAGCTGCATTCACATCAATTCGTAAAATTTTTCCAAGAAAAGAATTTAAATCCTGAGCCAAACTTTGTTTCACTTCTGACACACTATTTGAACCGTCTCCAATCCCGATAAACAACATTCCATCTTTACCAAATGCAAGCGCACCGCCGGTTTGATGTGAAGTTGGCGCATCCACTTCCAATAATTTTCGACCTTTTGAAATGGTCCATTGGTTATCGATAAATGTTAAAATATATTCTGCAATTACGCTCTTATGATCCATTCCGGATGTAGTGGTAGGTCCGCTGTAAAAAACATAGAACTTGCCGTTACTGCTGAATTGCGGATGAAACGTTAAACTTTGTAAGCCTTTCTCCATGTTGTCGGCTTCAATATCATCCAATTCCTGCTTTAAGTTAATTAAGTTGGTCGATAATAAAATATCACTTTCAATAATTCGAATAGCGCCGGTTTGTTCAACAATAAATTTCCGATTATTGCCATCATACGCCACTGCCATGGCAATCGGGGTATTTAGAAATTCGGAATACCGTTGCACTTTAGTGAATAAGGTTGGTAAATTCTGTGCTAAGAGTAAACGGAAGTTGCCCGTAATAGCAATATAAATTAGGAAAAGTAAAGCAAACTTTCGAGGGGAATTCATGGGAAGTTGTGATCAACAACAAATTTAATTTAAATAATTACGGAAGCAAAATATTATTGGCTTTAATCGTAATTTATTTAAGTGCTTCGTCTTTCACTTTAACCACTCCGGTCACTTTCTTGATTTTGTAATTGGTAAAATCTTCACGTGCTTCCATTCCAAACCCCTTTATTTGTTCATCACCGGTATTTATTATTACAAACTTATCGGTAAATAAAATATGCTTATTCATGTCCCATATTAACTCTTCTGTATTTAATTGCTCTCCTTTAACATTAACGACCACTACATTTCGGCGTACAATAATGGTATTACGACCTTCGTAATTTATACCATATAAAGCCGTCAATTTGCCGTCTTCGGTAAAGTCTTCTTTGTAGAATGTTAGACTTAGTCCTTTAGGCAATTCTTTATATGGTTCGTTACTTTGATAAACATCTAATTCAGGTGCGGTTAGTTTAGCTTTAATAGCCCCATAGTCGCTGTAATAAGTTTCTACTTGTGAAATGCGTTCTACATTGATTTCTTTAGCAGGGGCAATTTTATGAATAGATTCCATATCATTTTCACAAGCCGAATATAAGCTTGAAGCAGAAAGGAGGAGTGCTATTAATAGGCGTTTGTTCACGAAGTAAAGGTAATTGTTATTCTACGTTGAAGTACATGGAATACGTCAACAAAACCATAACGGATTATTTCTTCTCCGGGTTTTCGCTTGCGTTTTTTACCTCCATGTATTTTTCTGGAACAGTAAAATTAAAGCGTTGCGGCTCATCCAAGGTTACTTTCTGATACTCAATATTGATGGTGTAATTGTCCTTTGCTTCTAATTTTACTTTCCGTTTATAAGAAAACAATTTATCGGTCAACAAGCGGTAATCCGCATAGCTCATTTCATAGCTTTGGTTAATTACTTTGTTTTTTAATTGCTTTTTGGCCAGCGTAAAATTCAAGGCATTCACCCAAATAATATTCTGTATTTGATTTTCAGTCGTGTTGATTTGATAGGAGCTATCCGTTTTTTCGATTAGCGCATTCTTCAAATCCAGGTTCATGTCGTTACCCATAATGATGCGCTGCAACAAATTAAAGCTCAGTTGCGGCATTCCGGTAATTTGTTGTACATAAGCAAATGGCTGTCTGTAGTAGCGTTTATTAAACTTGTCGAGCAACTTAACCGAGTCGGGGGTGATTAATATACGCGACACTTCTATACCCAACAATGCATTTAAAGAAATCCAAATTACGCTGTCTTTTTTCATGCGAATCACGGCATTTACGGTGTTGTCGTTTTTGGAGTCAACAATTTGAATTTTCGCTTTCGCAAAAAACCAAGTATAGGGAATATCGGGTTGTTGTAATTTTTGAAGCACCTCGGCAGTAGGTGTTTTTTCACCTTCCACACGTGTTTTAGTTTTGTGAACCGTTTTACATGCAACGATTGTTACAAGGCTTAGTAGAACAAAAAAGTAATTTTTCATGGGTTCGTGTACCAATTACAAGATAAGCAAAAGCCCGCTTCAATGGCAATTGAAAACGGGCTTTTGAAGTAGTTATTCGATTAATCTTCTTCTACTGATGAGCCTTTCTTTTTAGGAGCAGCTTTGGTAGGGGTTGATTTTGATTTATCGGTAGTGCTTGGTTTTGCTGCCGGTGCAGGTTTTTTAGCCGCTTTATTAGTTTCACCGCTATCTTCAGAATCATCACTGCTAGCACTATCACCACTTTCAGCATCTTCATCATCTTCAGATTTTACTTTAGGTTTAGCTCCGGGAGCAGGTGCTGGTGTCGGTGCAGGCTTGTCTACTTTATTAGGGTCAGGTGCTCCTCCATTATAATTATCTTCATTAAGCTTTGTTCCATCGCTTTTCAAAATAGCTTTTCCTTGACCTTTTTTATCACGTTCCAATACTTCTTGAGTAGTTTTGGCAGAATCAATAGTAGCAGGGCCGGTTTGATCATAAATAATGGTGGCATTAGCTATCTCACCTAAAATTTTAAAGGTAGTACGACGATTTCTAGCACGACCTTCTGGGAAATCGGTACCATCAGGATGTTGATTCAAGGTATCAGGCATTGTTTCTCCATATCCTTTTGCAATCATACGGTTCTGATCAATACCATGTGCAACTAGATAACTAACCACACTTTCTGCACGTTTCTGTGAAAGTTTTAAATTATACAAATCATTTCCTCTGTTATCTGTATGTGAGCCGATTTCAACTTTAATACTTGGATTATCTGTCATTAATCCTAACAATTTTGTTAGTGCGGTATCAGAGCTTGCTTGTAAGTTTGGTGAATCGTAATCATAGAATATACCTGGTATTACAATAATAATAGGTTTAATTTTTTCAATAAAAATATCCACCAATAAAGTATCACTATCTTCCAATCCTTTAACACTGCATGTAGCAGAGTTAGCTTTGTAGCCGGCTTTTCTGGCATTTAATTTATAGGATTGGTTTCTTTGCAAAGTGAAGAAATAATCCAAATCACGGGTATAAGTAGTATCATAACGAGGACCTCCTTTTTCAATACTATCCGGTGTAATTGAAACAACCACTAAATTTAATGGCTTCTTTTTCTTTTTATCTTCCGAATCATAGATACGTCCTTTAACTGCAAATTTCGGAATGATGATATAATCGAATTGATAGATGTCATCGCAGCAAGTAGCGCTTTTTAATTCATAGCCCCCTGAACGGTTTGAAACAAAGAAACCGCCTTTATGATTTGGCGTATGGGTGAAATAACGATCATCAACGGAAGAGTTAATGGGATAACCCACATTCACCGGGTCTTCAAATTTCTTTTGTGAACCTTTTGCCTTAAACACATCGAAGCCTCCAATGGTAACACGACCATTAGAAGAGAAATACAAGGTTTGTTCTTTGTTATCATAAAATGGAGTAACCTCATCGCCAGGGGTATTTATTTTTTTACCCATGTTTTGAGCGGCTGTACAGGTTCCATCTTTTTTATACAAACAATAATATAAATCTTGGCCGCCGGCATTGCCTTCTTCACGGTCAGACACAAAGTACAATACTACTTCACCGGCTTTGGCGCCTTTACCGGCTGCAGGTTGCGTATTGTTTGAATTCGGTTTGTTTACTTGTTCACGCAATTTAGTCGGAC
>JAHEYX010000098.1 GCA_023251415.1 Chitinophagales bacterium | reverse complement strand
ATCAATGCCTATAAAACAAGCGGAGCAGCAGCTTTGCGAGCAGCTACGGTCATAGAAAAACCAATTTTAGCTACATTAAAAATCAATTGCGATTATAACGTCTTAAATGATGTAATGACCATAATTAAGAGGCAACAATTTACTATTGCTACCAAACATATCGAATTGTTTTGCCGCTTAGAAGTGCAGGTGCCGCTACATCAGTTGGAAAGCAGTAAAGAACAATTCGAAAAGATACGAAGTGTAGTGGTCGAATAATATACAAAAAGCCGATAACAACAAGTATTATCAGCTTTTCTATGTTTCAGGTATTTATAGACTGGTACACGTAGTTTTACCAATAGGGTAATGCACTATTTTTTTGCATTGGTCAATAAGAGCAATTCATTTACTACAATTTCAGTAATGTATTTTTTATTGCCGTCTTTGTCATCATACGAACGCGAAACCAATTTGCCTTCAATAGCCACTTCTTTGCCTTTTTCTAAAATTTTTTCTACTATTTCAGCCAGCTTTCCCCAAGCAACAACATTATGCCATTGCGTTTCGGTAATTTTTTCGCCTTTATTGTTTTTAAAGGTTTCATTAGTCGCTAAGCTAAATTTAGCCATTTTGTTTCCGGTGCTAATGGTTTTAATTTCAGGATTCATTCCCAGGTTACCAATCAACTGCACGCGATTTCTTAATGAATTCATGATTAGATTTTTTAGTTTTGTTAAATAAATTGTTTTGGAAGAGCGACTTCCTGTTTCAAATTTGATTCGACAAAATTGTACTTTCAACTTCCAAACAATCGTATACTAACCGGGTATATTCGAAATTAAGCGTTTAAAAACGTTTGTAATCCAAGTGGGATTTTTATATTTGTTGTAGAAATAGTGCTGTATGAAAAGTGATAAAATATGCCTTGAGTGCCAATCAACCATTAAAGGTCGTTCCGATAAAAAATTCTGTGACGACAATTGCCGCAACAATTTTAATAATCGTTTAAACGCGGATCAATCAAAAGACATTCGCTTCATAAACGCCATTCTTAAAAAAAACAGAAGAATATTAAATCAGTTGGTTCAATCCGAAACGGCCAGTATCTCACACCAATACCTCGTTCAACAAGGATTTAATTTTTCGTTTTTCACACATTTGTATCAAAACAAAAAAGGAAACACGTATTACTTTGTCTATGAATATGGATATTTGCCCATACCCGGTGAACATTATTTTATTATAAAACGTTCGCTAGTAAGCTAAGGATTAACTTTTCTCAGTACCTTGTTTTCGAAATTGTTTACGCATGGCCCTTAGTAGATTCTGGCTTATTATTGTTTTAATTTCCGTCATCAGCATTTTATTTCGGCTGTTTGGCGGTTATACCTATTCCATAGAAGGTTGGGTGAATGGAAAAAAGGATGATGCAGTTTTAATTAAGGAATGTTATTTGCAAAACTTGTCGCCGGCGCTACAAGACAGCATTACCAAGCATGATGGTAAATTTCGCATAGCCGCAGCTGAAGCCCTAAATGACACCTTTTATGAAGCAGATAAAGATGTGGTACGCATAACTTCCGGAAAACAAAGTGCCGACGGGCTCTTACCAACTTGTAAAAACACCATTTTCGATATACTGCTCCCCCTCGTTGCCTATTTATCCTTCTTTTGCGGTATACTACAATTATTGATTGATTCCGGTGCTGCCGAAAAAATTGCCAAATTTTTCAGCCCTGTATTTGTTAAATTATTTCCCGAAGTGCCGGCTAATCACCCTGCCATCTCTTACATGACGTTAAACTTCGCTGCCAATTTTTTAGGATTGGATTCAGCAGCAACGCCATTTGGATTAAAGGCCATGGAAAGTTTACAAGAACTCAATACCACTAAGGATAAAGCCAGCAATTCGCAAATCATGTTTATGTGTTTGCACGCAGCCGGTTTAACGCTTATTCCAACTTCGATTATTGGTTATCGTGCAGCACAACATGCTTTGAATCCGGCCGACGTTATGTTACCCTGTATCATTACTTCCTTTATAGGCACTATTGCGGCTTTAGTGATAGTGGGTATTCGTCAACGCATCAATTTTAAAAGCCTTACCATCCTACTTAGTCTTGGATCGATTACCGGATTAATCAGCGGATTATTATTTTATATACACGGCCTTGATTTTATTGCAAAAAATCATTTCACCGGCAATTTGTCCAATGTCATTTTAATGTTGATTTTGTTGGGTGTGCTTGGTTATGCCTTTTATCGCGAAAAGGTTTTCAGTACTAAAGGCATAGATGTTTTTACATCCTTTGTTCAAGGGGCTTCACAAGGATTAAAAACCGGGGCTACAATTTTTCCTTATATTTTAGGAATGCTTGCCGCCATCTCCTTATTTCGAAACAGCGGAGTATTTGAATTTATTGCTAGCGGCATTGCAACTGTATTCACTTCGATTGGTGTTGCAAAAGATATTACCGATGCATTACCGGTTGCCTTACTTCGGCCATTTAGTTCAGGTGGTGCTCGTGGCTTTATGCTCGATGCCATGCATACCTATGGTCCCGATTCCTTTACCGGTCGATTAGCCTGCGTTTTACAATGCTCCGCCGAAACAACATTTTATGTAATTGCCGTTTATTTCGGAAGCATTAAAATTAAAGACACGCGTTATACCTTAAGCACCATGTTGTTGGTTGACTTTATATGTGTGTTGGCCGCCATTTTTGTATGCGCTTTATTTTTCTAATCAACTTGGCATCATTTTAATAGTAAATCAACACACGATTTTTCGTAGCTTAAATTCTTTTAACAATTTTAAACTTGCGAATCAAAAAGGATTAAGTTTCTTTGTAATGTAACTATTCAATCTATATAACTCAATGACCATGAAAAAAATTAGCACATTAATTATCCTTAGTTTGGTGTTTATTACCGGTGCATTTGCGCAATGGACGCCAACCGCCAATTTAACCGTATTTTCAGACGACGGCTCAAAATTTTACCTCATTCTTAATGGCGAAAAATACAACAACACCCCACAAACAAATATTCGTTTGGAAGAATTACCGAATCCGTATTACAGTTGTAAAATTATTTTCGAAGACAATACCAAACCGTCCATTTCAAAAAACATTCAGTTAACTGATGCCGATGGTAAGTTGCAAGATGTTACCTACAAAATTAAACCAAGTGGTAATGGTAAATATGTTTTACGTTTCTATTCCATGATTCCTGCCGAACAAAACATGGTTCGCCCTTCAAATTGTACGGTATATCAATATGGGCAACCGAATATTGTTTTAGCTGGTCCGGGCTTTGTTCAAACCAGCGTACAACAAACAACTACCCAACATGCTAATACCTATCCGGCATCTGGTACTACTCAAACAACTACTCAACAAACCATAACCAATGGTACGGGAAATAACGCCAATGTAAATGTAAATTTAGGCGGTGTGGGAGTTAATATGAATGTTAATATTCCGACCAATGGAGTTGCAACCAGCAGCACCACTACCACCACTACTACTACCGGCTCTGCTCCTGCGCCGGTGGTTGTTACGACTCCAGTTAATGCTCCAACGTATCAAACACAAGGCTGCAGTTATCCAATGGCACCTGCTGAATTTGAAGAAGCTAAAAAAACCATAGCTGCAGTTTCATTTAATGATACACGTTTAGCAACTGCCGAACAAATTATTTCAACCAATTGTATGAATGTCAACCAAATAACGGCAGTCATTAAACTATTCAGCTTTGAATCAACTAAAGTAGAATTTGCAAAATATGCGTATGATTATTGTGTTGATCAAAAGAGCTATTATAAAGTAGTTAATTCGTTTTCGTTTGATAGTTCGAAAACAGAGTTGAATGAATATTTACAAGGCAAGCATTAATAGCAAAGCTATATTAATAAAAAGGGCTGCTTAAATTTTAAGCAGCCCTTTTTTTATTTTACTAATTTGGTTATCTAAGTGAAAGCATACAATTGATCGGCAATTTTTCGATCATTGCTTAAGCGAGGCACTTTATTTTGTCCGCCTAATTTACCAATGCTTTTCATGTAATTGATAAATCCATTTTTTTGTAAAGGTTTGATTTTTAAGCATTGTAAAATATTGCCGGTTCGCAAATCATCGTAATAAATATTTAAGCGACGCATTTGTTGATCAACTTGTTCTGCTAATTGGCCAAGGTTGCTTGGTACGGTTTCAAATTCAATCAACCATTCATGATAAGGCAATTCACTGGAAGCGACATTTATTTGCGGAGCAACTGTAAACTCTACAATAGCAGTAGAAAAGGCGGATACTGTACTTAATAAGGCTTGTTCTACTTCTTCACCAATCACGTGTTCGCCGAATGCACTGATAAAATGTTTGGTACGACCGGTAACAACAATGCGGTACGGTTGTAATGAAACAAATTTAACGGTGTCACCGATTTTATATCCAAATAAACCGGCATTGGTATTTAATATAATGGCATAGTTAACACCAAGCTGCACTTCAGCTAAAGACAAGCGCGTTGGATGATCCGTAAAGATTTCATTGGCCGGAACAAATTCATAAAATATTCCGGCATTGGTATTCAATAATAAACCTTCTGCTTCTTGTGAATCTTGAAAGGCAATAAAACCTTCACTTGCCGGATAAGTCTCTATGGTAGCAATCGGTCGACCGATGCTTTGCAGCAACTTTGCTTTATAGGGTTCGAAGTTTACACCGCCATGCACCAACAATTGCAAGTTTGGAAATAATTCGCCAATGCTTTTACCACTTTGTTTAAGGAGTGCATCAAAATACATTTGTGTCCAAGGAGGAATACCACTTATTAAAGTCATGTCTTTATCGATGGTTTCTTCCACAATCTTCGCTAATTTTTCTTCCCAATCATCAATACAATTGGTTGGAAAAGAAGGCAATTGATTGCGACGTAAATAATAAGGGATATGGTGATTAACAATTCCGGATAAGCGGCCGGTAGGCACTCCACCGATTCGTTCCAACTCCGGAGAGCCGCTTAAGAAAATCATTTTGCCATCTGCAAAAGCGGTATTGCCGGATTCATGCATGTAACACAACAACGCATTACGTGCTGCATTGATATGATTAGAAATAGAATCTTTACTAATTGGTAAATATTTTACACCACTGGTAGTACCACTCGATTTAGCAAAATAAATAGGCTTACCCGGCCAAAGTATATTTTGTTTACCTGCTTTCAAATCGAGTATGTATGGCTCCAATGCTTCATAATCACGCAAGGGCACCAGTGATTTAAAATCAGCATAAGACTTAATCGAATGAAATTGATGTTGTTGTCCAAATTGTGTGGATGCAGCACGTTTTATTAATTGTAGAAAGAGTGCATCTTGTAATTTAACAGCTTGTGCAGCTTCATTTTTTAATTGTCTGCTAATGAAGGCAGCAAAAGGTTTTGCGAGAGTCGATTTGATTTTCAAAGTCGTACAAATTTTCGTTCACAAAGAAACGGGATATATTGTTTATCTGCTATTTTTTTTGATTGATTCAATTGTTATTAACACGAATAGAGGCAAATTTGTAGCAGATGCGAAGTATTTTAAAAAATATTTTAGAATTTTTTTTGCTGCAATAGCGCACTACTAAATTGCGAACGATGGCCATAAAAAAAAGTCGATTAAATAAAGTAATAGCACTTGAAAGCCTTATGAATAAAGAATTGTAAGGCTTATCGAAAAAAGTTAAAATAAAATTCGTTGTACGAATACACGTTGTTATCGGCGAAAAATGTATTTAATTTTTTGCAATAAACAAGGGGTCTGTTGAAAAATAGCGGTCAAAATGTTTGCATATAAAAAAAATACAATTATTTTTGTGGCTGATAATTTAGTAAAATAATGAATGCGATAGTAAAAATTCAGGGACAACAATTTAGCGTGGAAAGCGGAAAAGAAATTTATGTTCACCGTTTACCGGGTAATGTAGGAGATGCAGTAGATTTTTCCGATGTATTATTAACAGATAATAACGGCAAAATTGCAGTTGGTACTCCAACCATTAAAAATGCAAAAGTAAGCGCTAAAATTTTAGCACATGTACAGGATGATAAAGTTCCTGTATTCAAAAAGAAAAGACGTAAAGGTTACCAAAAATGGAATAACCACCGTCAAGACTTTACGAAAATCAAAATAGAATCAATCGCTTAATTTAATAAACAGATAATTAGAAATGGCACACAAGAAAGGTGAAGGTAGTTCCAAGAACGGAAGAGAATCACACAGCAAAAGATTAGGAGTTAAAATATTTGGCGGCCAAGATGCAATAGCCGGTAATATTATAGTACGTCAAAGAGGTACAGTTCACTACCCTGGTGAAAACGTGGGTATTGGAAAAGACCATACACTATTTGCAACTGCAAATGGTATAGTACAGTTCAGACGTAAGAGTAATAACCGTTCTTATGTATCTGTAGTTGCTAAAGCGTAAGTAGAAAAAAACCATAACCAAAGGAAACTGCTCCATTCAGATGGGAATCAGAATGAAGTTTCAAATATAGAATCATTATTCTTTAACCAAAAACAAAAACCAAAATCATGGCTGCAAAAAAAGCTGCAAAAAAAGCTGCTCCTAAAAAAGCTGCTACAAAGAAAGCTGCTCCTAAAGCTGCTCCTAAAGCTGCAACTAAAAAAGCTGCAACTAAAAAAGCTGCTCCTAAAAAAGCTGCTAAGAAAGCTGCTCCTAAGAAAAAATAATTTTTTCAAAGGCAAAACTTTAAAAAAGACATCATGTTATACATGGTGTCTTTTTTTTTACGAAATTTACAACCAGATTAATATTATAGCGAAATGGAAATTATTGGAACAATTATTCAGGTTTTACCCTTAGTTACAGGTCAAGGAAAAAATGGCCCTTGGAAAAAACAAGATTACATCATCGAAACAGGAGGCCAATACCCTAAAAAAGTTTGTTTTAACCTTTGGGGAAATAAAGTAGATGAATTTAACTTGCAAGTTAATGATCAAGTAAAAGTGCAGTTTGATATCGAAAGCCGCGAATTTAATGGACGTTGGTATACAGATGTGAAAGCATGGAAAGCCGAACGTACCAATGCTGCTTCAGCTTCAGGTGCCCCTCCCGCTTCCTACAGCGACCCAATGCCGGATTACAGCGCCCCACAAATCGACGACGATTTACCATTCTAATACCGCACAACCGCACTCCTTGTAAACTCGGCTTAATAACCGTTAACGGATACCTCTTGCCCGGATTATAACACGCATTTGCCTTTCGCCAATTTTGCCCTAAACTTGGTTGTCCTATATAGCCTACATTTAATACCTGTTTAGGAATCTATCCAATATTTCTACGCCTAACTCGTTCCTTTTTTGTTATTTTTGAATCCCAAAAATTGTTATCCCGGTTTATATGTCAGACGAAGTAAAAAAATACCTGAAGTATTTCTGGTACACCTGGATAGGTGGAATCCTCTTCTTTATCTTATTGCTGTTACTTATTGATTGGGGCGTGTTTGGTAAAATGCCTGATTGGCAAGAATTAGAAAACCCCAAAGCCGCTTTAGCTACTCAAGTTATTTCTGAAGACGGTGAAGTGTTGGGTCGTTATTATTTAGAAGAAAACAGAACCAATGCCGAACTCAATGAATTACACCCCATTGTAGTAAATACCCTTATTGCAACAGAAGATATTCGTTTTGCTGAACACAGTGGTATCGACGTGAGAGGCTTGCTGCGCGCAGTTTTTAGCTTTGGTCACGACGGCGGTGCCAGTACACTCACCCAACAATTAGCAAAAAATTTATTTAAGCGCAGTCACAGCAAATGGATGATACTTTTTGATAAACTCAAAGAGTGGATCATTGCGGTTAAACTCGAACGCAAATACACCAAAACAGAAATTCTCAATTTGTACTTGAATGTTGTTTCATTCAGTGATAATGCTTACGGTATAAAAACAGCAGCTCAAACTTTTTTCGATAAACCGATTGATTCATTGAAGGTGGAAGAAGCGGCAGTATTAATCGGGATGTTAAAAAGCCCTGCAGCCTATAATCCACGTACGCACATGGAGAAAGCCAAGTTCCGTCGCAATACAGTATTGCAGCAAATGGTGAAATACAATTATTTGAAACAAGCCGATTACGATAAATTAAAAGATAAGCCTATTGTGCTGCGTTATTCGTATTCAACACACAATGAAGGGCTGGCTCCTTATTTCAGAGAATATTTGCGATTGGATTTGCAAAAATGGATAAAGGAAAATCCGAAACCGGACGGTACTTTTTATGACATGTACAAAGATGGACTTCGTGTATATACTACCATCAACAGCAAAATGCAACGCTACGCCGAAGAAGCCGCAATCAAGCATTTGACCGAAATGCAAAAAGTGTTCTTTGCACAATTCAATGGTAAAAACCCGTATGAAAGTCACCCACAAGAATTTAATTTAGCCTTACACGGATGTGATCGTTATCGCTTATTAAAAGAAGCCGGTAAATCGGAAGAAGAAATAAAGTATGCGATGCAAAAACACATTCGTATGAAAGTGTTTACTTGGGCCGGCGAACGTGATACCATCATGAGCCCGTGGGATTCAATCATCTATCACCGTATGTTTTTACAATGTGGTTTTATGGCGATGGATCCGAGTAATGGACATATTAAAGCATGGGTAGGAGGAATTAATCACAAGTATTTTCAATTGGATCACGTTAACATTAATACCAAACGTCAAATTGGTTCAACATTTAAACCGTTTGTATACACTGTTGCAATCGACAATGGTTGGTCGCCTTGTCAGATGGTTCCAAACGAACCCGTTGTTTTTACAGCATACAATAATTGGACTCCAAAAAATTCAGACAATAAATACGGCGGTTCGCAATCTTTAATGACCGGATTAGCACGTTCTACCAATTGTATCACGGCTTATTTAATGAAACAAATTGGACCTCGTCCGGTGGCTGATATGGCGCATAAAATGGGTATCACTTCACAAATTGATCCATTTCCGAGCATCTGTTTAGGAACTCCCGATATCTCGGTATTTGAAATGGTTGGCGCATACAGCACATTTGCAAACAAAGGCTTTGCTTCTAAACCAATTTACATGACACGTATTGAAGATAAATACGGCAATGTGATAAAAGAATTTGTAGATCAACAAACAGAGGTAATCAGCGAGCAAACAGCCTATGTAATGAATAAAATGTTACAAGGTGTTGTCAATCGCGGTACTGCAGTGCGTTTACGCGGAATGGGATTCGATAATGAAATTGCCGGAAAAACCGGAACTACACAAAGTAACACCGATGCTTGGTTTATGGGTATGGTGCCACAAATGGTAGCCGGAAC